>JAISZW010000045.1 GCA_031284445.1 Candidatus Methanovirga basalitermitum
TTTTTGACTGTGTGGGATTTTGATAATATTTGGAGCATGCCATTGTTTAAAATCTTTAAAAATCATAGTTTAACATTTGTAAATAATTATTTATAAAGTTTTCCATGATAACTATAATAAGATATGTTGATTATTTTATTTGCTCAAAATGGTTTAGAAGTAGATAGAATTTTTTCATCCCTTTTAATTGTGGTGCAATGGCTTTGGTTAATAAGAGAATTACCACCTGGATTTCAGAAATTAAAGAACAAAAAGAGTTGTTGAAATATAATGATCGTGATGAGAAGCAATAAATCCTTTAAATTTATGATTTCCTTTTAATTGGAGGAGTGTAATTTTTTAACATTAACGATGATGAAATAACTGTTAATGAACTTAATGCCATTGCTAAACCAGCGAATTCTGGTCTAAAAATTATTCCAAATAGTGGGTATAGTACTCCAGCAGCTATTGGAATTAGAATCATGTTGTATGCAAATGCCCAGAATATATTCTCTTTTATTCTTCTAATTATTTTTTTGGAGAACTCCATAGCTACTATGACATTTTCTAAGTCTCCATCTATAATAATTATGTCTCCACTTTCAGTTGCTATATCTGTTCCTGTTGAAAGTGCTATTCCTATGTTTGCACCTGTAATAGCTGGAGCATCATTAATACCATCACCAACAAAGAGAACATTCTTACCTTTTTTTTGAATAGCTGTTATTTTCTCTAATTTCTCTGTTGGTAGGACTTCAGCTATTGTGTTGTCAACACCTATTTTTTCACCAATTATTTGTGCTGATTGTTCATTATCTCCTGTTAAGATTATGGTTTCTATTTTAAGTGATTTTAATTTTTCTATTGTTTTTTTAGAGTTTAATTTAATTTTATCTGTTAAAGTTAAAATCCCTATTATTTCATCTTCAATAGCTATTAATATTATTGTTTTCCCTTCTTTGGTAAATTTTAAATATTTTTTCTCAAAATCAGGATTAATATCTATTTGTTCATTTTCTATTAATTTTTTGCTACCAATGAAAACCTTTTGTTTATTAATAGTAGTCTTTAAGCCTAATCCAGGAATATTTGTAACTGATTCTATATTTAGTTGGTCTATTTTTTCTTTTTCAGCTATTTTATTGATTGATTTAGCTATTGGATGTGTTGAATTCTTTTCAACTGAAGCAGCATATTGTAATATCTCATTTTTTCTTTCATTAGGATATACATCTTCAATTGTTGGTGAACCTATGGTTATTGTCCCTGTTTTATCAAAAATAGCCGTGTCTAAATCTTTAAAATTTTCTAAAACTTCCCCATTTTTAACTAATATTCCGTATTGGGATAATCTTCCAATACCTACTGTTACAGCTGTTGGTGTGGCTAATCCTAATGCACATGGACATGCTACTACGAGTATTGAAATCAATGTAGTGATGGAAAATAGTAAATTTTCACCTAAGATAAGGTACCATGTTATAAATGAGAAAATAGCTATTGTTATTATGGTTGGAATAAAATATTTCACCACTTTATTAGCTATATTTGCTGATGGTGGTTTTAAACTACTTGCTTTTTCAGTTAATTCAATAACTTGAGAGAGAACAGTATCTTTTCCAACTTTAATAGCTTTTATATATAATATTCCATCTTGATTAATTGTTCCACCGAAAACTTCATTATCTATTGTTTTATTTTTAGGTGTTGGTTCACCAGTAATCATTGATTCATCAACATAACTGTTTCCTTTTATGACTATTCCATCTGTTGGAATTTTCTCTCCAGGTTTAACTATTAATAAGTCATTAACCTGTATATTTTCAATTAAAACTTTTTTTTCTTTATAATTATTTTCATCAATTATGAGGTTGGCTGTTTTTGCTTGCAAGTTAATAAGCCCTCTTATTGCATTTGTCATCCTTTTTTTTGCTTTTGCTTCAAGATATCTTCCAAGAAGTAAAAATGATGATAGCATAATAGCTGTTTCATAAAACATGAAACTTGAATCAAGTAATATGTTAAATGTTCCTAAAATACTTGATATAAAAGCTACAAGTATTCCCATTGCATACATTACATCCATGTTCAACTGCTTATGAACAATTGATTTATAAGCCACTCTTAAAATAGGTTGTGAAACATATAAAAAGGGAGTAATAGTTATTAGTAAAGTTAAAATAGATTTAAATGGAATATGGATATACATCAGTAGCATTAATATCGCTGAAAAGCTGAAACCAACAATCATCCTCTTTTTTTTATCATCTAAATCATCTGAATCTATTTGTTTATTAGTTTCTATAACTTCAAATCCTAAATCCTCAATTGTTTTTTTCATATCTTCAATAGATACAACTGACTTTTCATACAATACAATGGCATTTTCTTTAGCTAAATTTGCATTTACTTTGTAAATTCCATCTAAATTAGACAACCTTTTTTCAATGTTGCTAATACAAACTGCACAATGCATTTTAGCTATTTTAATTATAGCTTCATCCTTTTTTATTTCAAATCCAATTGATTCAATAGCTTGATTGATTGTTTTAAGATGGATTTTCCCTGGATCATACTTAATTTGTGCTTTATTTAAGCTTAAATTTACACTCACATTACTTACACCATTAAGCTTATTTAAGCTGTTTTCAATATTTAAAGCACAGTTAGCACAATTCATTCCAACAATTGAAATTTGAATATCGTTATAATCAGCCATTATTTTGTTCCATCAACTTTTATATTTAATATTAAGCATCCAGAAAAAAGTTGCACAATTAACAAAAAAAAGGTAACCCAAAATGTTTCTCCTGTTAAACTCTTTATTTGGTAAATTACAATAATCTGCAAGACATTTACTACCATAACAAGCCATTAGAATGTTGCTCCAAAAAACCTGTTATTTTTAAAGGATTAATTTGCATTTTTATTCCATGTGTAAAAATCTTTATCACCTAACTGTAAAACAACTTTTCTAAGAACCCCATAATTTGCGTTTGAATTAGTAGTAACTCTATAGTGTCTATCTGTTTTAATTCCACCTACAATCGAACTAATATAACCAGTCACAAATACTGTATCATTCTCATCATAACATTGATAAGTTATATTAAAACTAGAACTAAAGTTTTTATTATAATCTAACTCCATTCTGAAAATAGCTGAACCTGAAGAACTTGATCCACTAAAAAGTGACGATAATTCTTTATTTGAATCTTCAACTTCAAATTTTGTTATATTCAAATCATTTTTACTTTGAACTGGTTGAATAGCAATTAATCCTATAATTACTATTCCAATTACTAATGCTATAATTAATATTATTTTTCTATCCATCTTATCACCTAAATCTTGTTTTTGGTTCTTGAAACCATTCGACCCACAATTCACCCATAACTCAGACAATCTTCTTTTGCATTGTAACATCTATTGTTTCCAATTACAGAAACTGCACGGTTTCATGCCATATAATTTGTTATCGTTTCTTCATTTGCATCAAGAAAGTTAACTGATCAAACAATAATCCCATGGTATCAACTCTAAAGAATTTCACCTATAATAGTGTATGATTAATTAATATTTATATGTTTTTATTAAGAAAATAATTTAATTAAAATTATAATTTTATTTCATCTTTTAAAAAATCAATTACATTTGTATGTTTTATTTCTTGACAGGATCTATCAAATTCATCCATAGATAAGACATAGTTTGGATATTTATCATCAATTTTGCTTAAAGATCCAAACTCTCTTTTTATTGTGCTTTCTTCTCTAAATATATGAACTTGAATGTAGGCTGTTTGATCATGTTTCCTACAAACAAAATCCACTTCTTTATCTTTAAATTTACCTATTGTTATATCGTATCCTTCTAAGTAATTCATTAAAAACAATATTTTCAAGGGATTGCCCAATATCCTTTTCATTGTTTCCATATAGCTTGTCTAAAACCTAAATCAATCACATAAAATTTTTCTATAAAATTTAAGATTTTTTTTCCAATTAAATCTTCTCTCCTAACTTGTTAATTAGACAAGCATCTTCAAGATATGTTAAATAATTGTAAATAGTCTTTGTTGATACTTTTACTTTGTCTTTTTTTAAATATTTCACTACACTATTTATTTTGTTTTATCAATATATAAATATCCTTCTTCTATTATTTCACTAAAGGTCTGTATTCCAACAGGTAACTTTTTCATTATCATTGTACCTTTTTTAGGATTTAATATCTACTGATCATCATATTTAAAATATATATTCCAAACCACCTTAAATTTTGAAACCCTCAAAATATTTCTATTACTATAGATTACATTTACAAAACTAATTTTTTAACACTTAATTTTTTCATTTTTGATTAAACTTTAGATTTTAATTATAAAACTAAATTACTTAAAATTATTAATTTTTTAATTATAAAAATGATATAAACATCTTATTTAATTGATATTAATAAAGAATTTATTTATATCATGTTTTCAAATATCTATTTAAATTGAAGATATAAGAGAAAATATAATAAAAGAAATTTACAAAACACAAAGTCCTTTATTTAATTAATTGGAAATTTGAATATATCTAATTAATATCTAACAACTTCATTATTAAATGTTTTTATAGTTACCTCACCTTTATTAGAATTTACTTTACCAATTCTATAAGGGGTTGAGTATTTTTTAAGATAATCTAAGACCTTTTGACATTCCATCTCATTTACAATTACGACAAAACCAATTCCCATATTAAAAACTTTATACATTTCATTCAATGAAACATTTTGTTTATGTATTAATTTAAAAATATTCTGTGGTTGAGGTAATTTGTCTATTTCAAACCCTACATTATCATTAAGCCTTTTAAGATTATTAAAGCCTCCTCCAGTAATATGAGCCATGCCTTTTATGTTAAAATCAGTTTTTAAAAGATTAACAATTGGCTTAACATATATCTCTGTTGGTTTAAGTAATTCTTCTCCAATAGTAACTTCACTTCCAGGAACTATCTCATCAAGTTTAAAATTTTCAAGCAATACTTTTCTCGCTAAACTCAAACCATTACTATGAATTCCATTACTTCTCAACCCTATTAAGACATCACCATCGCTAATATACTCTCCAGTTATAATATTATTAATATCAACAACCCCAATACCAGTTGCAGCTAAATCAAAATTATCAATAATATCTGGTAATGAAGCTGTTTCTCCCCCAATTATAGCTGTATTAGAAGTATTTGCTCCTTTTGCAAGACCATCAGCTATTTCAGAAGCAATTACTGGATCTGCTTTTTCAACAGCTAAGTAATCAACTAATGCGATAGGTTCAGCACCTAAGCAGATTAGATCATTCACAACCATTGCAACACAATCAATTCCAACTGTATCATATTTTTGCATTAGTTCAGCTATTATAACTTTAGTTCCAACACCATCAGTACTCATAGCTATTCCTTTATCGCCCAATCTTATTAAAGATGCAAAATGTCCACTATCAGTAATTACATCTCTATTTTTTAGTGTTGGTTTTAGTTTAGAAGCTATTTTATGAACTATAATCTCTTCAAGATTCATGTCAACCCCAGATTCTGAATATGTAACCATTTTCTCACCAAACATTTAAAATATTACTAAATATCAATGTATTTAAAGTTATTAGCTATTATATTCATTTAATGATTTAACATTAATATCTGATTTTTGAATTGTTTCAATAGCATTTAAAGCTGCTTTAGCACCTGCTAAGGTTGTTACATAAGGTAACCCAATTTCAATAGCTAAACGTCTCATTCTATATCCATTTGAATAAGATAATTTCCCTGATGGGGTGTTAATAATTAAATCGACTTCTTTATTCATTATAGCATCACCAATATTTGGTGATTCATCATCTATTTTACCTAATTCATCAATTTCAATCCTACCATTAGAGTTATCTCTTATAGATTTAGCAGTACCAGATGTAGCTATTAATTTAAATCCAAGTGATGTTGCCTTTTCAGCTATTTCTTGAATTTTCAACCTATCTTGTTTTCTAACACTTATAAATATTGTTCCTTTCTTTGGTAAATCCATATTTGCAGAAAGTTGAGATTTATAATATGCCAAACCAAAATTTTCATCAATCCCCATTGCCTCTCCAGTAGATTTCATTTCAGGACCTAATATAATGTCTGCCTCTGGGAGCTTTAAGAACGGGAAGACTGATTCCTTAACAGCCACATGATTAATTTTAATTTCATCTGTTAATCCAAAATCTTTTAATTTTTTACCGATTATGAGTTTAGATGCAATTTTTGCAAGTGGAATTCCAGTAGCTTTACTAACAAATGGGATTGTTCTACTTGCTCGTGGATTGGCTTCAATTATATAAACATTTTCTTCATCAAGTTTAACTGCATATTGAATATTCATAAGTCCAACGACTGCAAGCTCAATAGCTAATTTGCGAGAATAAGATCTAATAATATCTAAAATATCTTTTGGAATTGTTTGTGGTGGTATAACACAGGTAGAATCTCCAGAATGTATTCCTGCTTCCTCTATATGTTCCATTATTCCCCCAATGAACACATTTTCATTATCAGAGAGAATATCCACATCTACTTCAATAGCATCCTCTAAAAACTTATCTACCAATATTGGATGTTCTGGAGAAACTTTTGTCGCCTCTTTCATATATTCCTTTAACTCATTATCATCGTAGACGATCTCCATTGCTCTTCCACCGATAACATAAGATGGTCTAACAAGGACTGGAAAACCTATCTTTTTAGCTATTTCCCTTGCATCACTAAAGGACTGAGCTAAACCATAAGGGGCTTGAGGGATATTTAACTTATCTAAAACTTCACTAAATTTTTTCCTATCCTCGCTACGATCAATACTTTCATAATTTGTTCCGAGTATTTTAACTCCTGCATTTGCAAGTGGAACCGCTAAATTAATTGATGTTTGTCCACCAAACTGAACAATAACTCCTTCTGGTCTCTCTTTATCAATCACTTCAATTACATCTTCAAAGGTCAATGATTCAAAGTAAAGCTTATTTGAGATATCGTAGTCTGTACTTACTGTTTCAGGATTGTTATTTATGATAATAGTTTCAACACCTTCTTCTTTTAGAGCTAAACTTGAATGAACACAACAATAGTCAAATTCAATTCCTTGACCTATTCTTATTGGTCCTGCTCCAATAATTACTATTTTTCGTTTATTTGATGATATAACTTCATTTCCTTTATCATAGCTACTATAATAATAAGGAGTTTTGGCCTCAAATTCAGCTGCACAAGTATCCACCATTTTAAATGAAGGGTTTATTTCATTCTTTTTTCTTAACTCTCTAATATCTAATCCAAGAAGTTTTCCAATGGTGTAATCTGAAAATCCCATTAACTTAGCTCTTTCTAAAATTTTTAATATTGAATCTTCATCACCTAACTTGGAAACTATATCATTTTCAAAATCTACAATATTTTTAATTTTACTTAGAAAAAAGCTATCAATTTGAGTAAGTTTAGATAAATCATCAACATTCATCCCTGTTTTTAAAGCCGTGTATATATGAAAAATATGCTCATCAGTTGGATTTATTAAATCGTCATGACTAAAGTTAACCTCTTCAAATCCATTAACTCCAATGTCTAAAGATCGAATAGCTTTATGTAAAGCTTCTTCTATTATCCTTCCAATAGCCATTACCTCACCAGTAGATTTCATTTGAATCCCAATTTTTCTATTTATTCCCTTAAACTTATCAAAAGACCATCTTGGTATTTTAAGGACAACATAATCTAAACTTGGCTCAAATGAAGCAGGTGTTTCCTTAGTAATATCGTTTTGGATCTCATCTAATGTTAATCCAATAGCTATTTTAGAGGAAATTTTAGCAATAGGATAACCAGTAGCTTTTGAGGCAAGAGCACTACTTCTACTCACACGAGGATTTACTTCAATGACTTTGTATTCCCTTGTTTGTGGATTAACAGCGAATTGAATGTTACAACCCCCTTCAATTTTAAGATTTCTTATTATTTTAATGGATGCATCTCTTAGTCTTTGAGAGTCAACATCATTCAAATTTTGAGCAGGAGCCACAACAATACTCTCACCTGTATGAATACCCATTGGATTTAAATTTTCCATGTTACATACAACAATACAAGTATCATTTTTATCTCTCATAACTTCATATTCAAACTCCTTCCAACCTAAAACAGATTCATCAATAAGAACCTGATTTATAAAACTCATATCCAAACCATGAGTAGCTATTTCAATCAGTTCATCTCTATTATTTGCTACTCCACCACCAGTACCACCAAGTGTAAATGCAGGTCTAACAATTACAGGATAGCCAATTCCCTCAACTGCCTTAAGAGCATCATCAATGGAATCAACAGCCTTACATTTTGGAATTGGTTCATTAAGTTCATTCATGAATTTTCCAAATAAATCTCTATCTTCAACATTGGTAATTGTCTCAACAGATGAACCAATTACTTTAATTCCATCCAAAACTCCGAATTTTTCAAGACCAGTAACTATATTTAGCCCTGTCTGCCCACCCATAGTTGGAAGAATAGCATCGACCTTTTCTTTTTCAATGACTTTAGAGACAATTTCTGGATTTAGTGGTTCAATATAAACAGTATCTGCCATATCAATGTCTGTTTGAATGGTTGCAGGATTACTGTTAACTAATACTGTTTTAATACCCTCTTCTTTAATAGATTTACAAGCCTGTGAACCAGAATAGTCAAACTCTGCAGCTTGACCTATTTGAATAGGTCCAGATCCAATAATAAGAACTTTTTTAATATCTTCATCAATTGGCATTAACTTTCCTCAAAAACTAAATTAGGCTCATGAGTATATCATGAATCTTCATTATTTATTTTCATATTTAATTTATAATGATTAAATTATTCATTAAATAATATTGCTATCATTTTTATTTATAATTTATTATTTAAACATTAAAGAGGATTTCTGTTAACTTAATTTTTCCTATTTTTTTATTAATCTTCAGAATCAACTAAAAAAAAATATTTTCAAAAGAATAAAAAAGACAATTGTTAGGATTCACTTGATGGATTGAGAAGGATTATAAACTAGTAAGAGGCAAAAAATTCATGATAAAGTGATACTAATGATGTCTGCAATGAACTGACCATCTATGGTCTTTAAAAGAACTATTAACATTCCCATACAATATACACAAAAACATCAGTAGTTAAAAGAGTCAGTACCCAAATCCTTAAGTTGATAGAATTGTATTTCATTATATTTTATATTTGTTTTTAAGCTCATTGGCAACCCAGTTGGGTGCTTTGTTTGTTGGAATAGTGATTCTCATATTATCCATATTATTGATAAGCAAATACACATCATTTCTTGGAATTTCTAAGAGAGCTAAGTATTTTGAATCTAACTCCGCAATGTTAGATACTCTTTCATAATCTGAAAGTTTTAAGCCAAAGTTGTTTAAAAATTCACCTAATATTTCTTCATTAAATCCACCAGCAGCAATAGATTTTAATATCTCCTCTACATCAGTTGAAAAAGATTCTTCATTTTCTACTAAATTACTTAAGTTGCCATCAACAGATTTCTGTGATTTCAAATAATTCCCATTTACAATACCATTATTTTTAGAGAGCATAATGGCTACAACAACTGCTCCACTAATTGATGGATTCTCATCAGAATATAAGAATTGGGAATTGTAACTACTGTATTGAAAACTGGAATCATTGGATGTATCGTTAGTTTTAGTTGTAGATATATTGTTTCCACTATTTTTATCATGATCTTCATTTGATGAGAAATAAATGTCTACAGAACTTCCAACAGAAATTAATCCTCCTCCAGCTTGCAGTCTGGATAATGAAACAGGAACAATGATGGTATCAGGTTTTATAAAATTTAATTTAGATAAAATATTGGCATCATTAGCATTTACAAATAGATGTCCATCATCAACAGAAAGCAAGATACTTCTAGAATCATTAGTTAAGTATTTTATCATAACTCTTCCATAATCATCTTTAATAGTATTAATTTGATGATCATGATATTCTCGCCATGAGATAGTTGCTGGTTGAAGAATATCTATCAATTTAACCTCTTCAGGAGATTTAGCATTGTTAATTTCTGAGCGTAAACTTATTACTTTATCGTTAACAGCTAAAGGACCTTTATAAAGTGAATTTAATTCGTTTAACTTCTCAACTTTTGTGGCTTTAAGTTCATCTGAAAATGGAGAGTAAATAAAAAAGAAGTATGCTGAAAAGATTAAAGTTAGGATTATAAAACTAAATACTACTCCACCGATGATTGTCTTATTTTCTTTATTGATGTTTAACGATTTTTTTCTATTAATAAAATCTGATTTATCTTTTTCATATTTATTAAAAGATATATTTTCTCTTAAAAATATGGGATACTTGTCATCGTTGGATTTTTCATTATTATTTTTAAACTCGTTATCCTCTTTAATTTCATCATCATTGTTTTTTAAAAATTTTAAATTAAAGTTTTTTTCTGCTTTATTTTCTTTTTTATTTAAATTATCTTCTTTATTATCTTTATTTAGAATATTACAAACATTTTTAAGAGATTCTTTAAATTTGTCAGTTGCATTGTTTATTTTTTTAAACTTTTTCCTCATAATATCAATTCTTAGATTTGCTATGGAATGTTATGAGGATATAAAAAACTACTTTGATTAAATAGTTGATTAAGGAAATAGCTATTTAAATAGCTTAGTTGCAAATATTAGAGTTAATATAAATAGTATGGCTGCTGGAATATCAATTCTATTGTAATAAATAGGAAGGGGGATGATGATTAATATGATAAGTACTATTGCAATTATAATAACTTTTATATTATTAAATTTAGGATATTTAGTATTACTAATCATTAAAACACTTGAAATAAACATTAACATAAAGGCTATAGAAATAGCTAAATTTGAGTTAATATTAAAAATCCCTGTCAATATAAATGTTGAAATCAACATGGCTGTTGCTGGAATTGGTAAACCAATAAAACCTTTAAGATCAAAATGGTCTGAGATTACATTATATCTAGTTAATCTTAAGACTCCTGTTATTACCATAAACAAGGATATTATAGTTGAGATAGGAATAAATTCAGGAGTTTTCAACGCACAAACAGAATATAAAAGTATTCCAGGAGCTACACCAAAGGATACCAGATCTGATAAGGAATCTATATTTCTTCCAAATCCATATTCATCAGTTCTACCTACTCTTCTTGCAACCCAACCATCTACAGAGTCAAAGATGATTGCAAAGATAATAGCTATTGCTGAAAGTCTAATATGGTAATTCATAGCTAATAAAATAGCTATAAAACCAAATGACAAGTTCAACAATGAAATAAGGTCAGGAATTGATAAAAAATTTCCTATATTAGTTTTTTTGATCCTCATAAACAGGCTCCAGTATTACTTTTTAGAAGGTTTAATATTAATTTTACTTTTCAAAAAATTAATAGATTCAACAAAATTAATAACTTTTAGCCTATTATTTTTGAAAAAAATTATAGACCTTCAACATCTTATTTTACTCATTTTCTATATTATTCATTTTGATCGTAAAAATACATTTCAATATTCCCTTATAAAATTAAATATTTGCCATCTTTTTAACCGTTAAATTCTAAATAATCATTGCTTCACATATCTTTATTTGGTGTCAAAACGACATCATCTAAAATATACGAAAAATAAGACAACAACTATATTTTGTTAGTGTATGTATTTAAAATTATATGATTCATAGATTAAGTGTTGCAAAATTTAGATTAAGTGTTGCAAAATTTTTTACAGACTCAAAAAAAAGAGGGTGTAAAAAAGTGTGGAGTTTTTTTCGATTTTTGAAAAAAAATCGAAAACGATCATAAACCTTCACTTTACTAAAAGTATCATCCACACAAAACTCATACTTGAAAAATACAGTTAACACACTATAAAATAAAAAATAAGCAGAACTAAATAGTAAAACTTAAATATAATGAAGGATAGATAACTAAACATGACAATAGTAAGCAAATCTGTCCTTGCCCGTAATATTGGTTCTATACAACTTAAACTTTTCGATTACTGACGGAAAAATCGATTTTAAAAGTAAAGCTGAAAAATATGCCATTGCTGGATAAAAATGAAAATATCAACCATAAAATACG
>JAISZW010000130.1 GCA_031284445.1 Candidatus Methanovirga basalitermitum
CAGAGCAACATTATAGTAAGACTAAGAAATCAGAAACTAAAAGTAAATTTAAGACAATTACCAAAAATCGAAGATTTTCAGTAATTAAAGGATTATTGGAGTATTTAGCTCTCTTTGGGAAATGAAGTAATATAAGGAAAAACTCCACAATTTTTTACAGGCTCAATCGAAGTTTTTCTTTATATTAAATGATAATGATATCATAACACTAATAAACTTTCATCAGTAAAAATTTGGACACTTCTAAATTATTCCTTATAATTTTATTTTAAGCTTGTTTATATCTTTATTTATTAAATATAGAGAATTAAAAATTTTCTAGTTGAACAGAGTTCAATAAAAAGACTTTAAATTTTAATAAAAGTCATGCATAATTAATCTTATTTTTAAGACAATCTTATATCAGTTGAATTTTTCACATCCTCAATTTTCCTGATTCTATTTATTTTTAAGCTTTAATGTTAAAAAATATTCATTAAACAGATGATGTGTTGTTAGTACACATTAGTATATATATATTTCTATTTTGTTTAAGATACTATATTATATATAATATCGTGTTTATAGTGTAATCAATACACATGGTGGAATCATGTCAAAACATATTGTATCTGGTTTAAAATATTTGGCTACAATCGAGTTGAGAAAAAAAGGTTTAACTCAACAAAAAATAGCTGAGGAACTGGGAATTGATAGGTCTACGGTTTCACATTATTTAAATGGTAGGAATCTCTCATGGGATTCTATTAATGTTGCTAAAACGATGATTCATTTGTGTCCTAAAGATTTTTTGGTTTTAACTAGTGTTTTAGTTAAAGATATTAAAAAAACTCAGAAAATTATTTCGATATGTCAAAGCAAAAAATTTGAAGTTGAAGTTTCAGATTCTTGTATTGGCTGTGGTTTGTGTGTAGATTCATGTTTAATGGAAAATGTTAGCTTGGAATCTTTAAAAGCTAATATTAACTCTATTGGGTGCTGTGGTTGCCTTTTATGTCAAGAAGGTTGTCCAACTAATTCAATTAAAATTTTGGAGGTAAATAATGATCGCAAATACTAAAGAAGTTAAAGATAAAGACTTTAGCATTAAAAGGTCAGCAGAAGAAATAAGAAATTTATCATTCAAAGATCATGTATGCATTGGTTGTGGGATTTGTGAATCAACTTGTCCAGTATCAGCTATTACCTTAGATGATATTGGTGCAATTGTTAGAACAGATAGTCCAAACTCAAAATTATCTGTCAATGAAGATAAATGTGTTCTTTGTGGTATGTGTAGTGGAGTCTGTCCTGCAGATGCTTTAATTTTCTCTATTGATAGTCAACCAATTTCAAAAATCAATTCATATCCTAAATATGATGCTTATGCTGAAATTGATGATGAAAAATGTATTTATTGTCAAAAATGTGAAATTGCATGTCCAAGAGAAGCTATTACAATAGCAAGATCTTTACCTGATAGATCTAAGCTAGTTACTGGTGAAATTGACATTAATGAGGAAATTTGTGTTTACTGTGGCATCTGTGAAGAAATGTGTCCTGCAGATGCTATTGATGTTAATAGAACTCCTGAAGCTGAATCTATTAGTGTTAATATGGATAAATGTGTGTATTGTTTGGTATGTAAAAAATCATGTCCAGTCACAGCTATTAAGGCAGCATGTAGAATATGTTCGTATGGTGATTATGATATTAATATGGAGGATGCCGTTACAAAAGGAAGCTCATTTATTGATGATGAACTTTGTATTAAATGTGGTTGGTGTGAAGGTGTTTGTCCTACCGATGCTGCAAAAGTTAAAAAACCATTCGAAGGAACCTTAACAATTCACCAAGACAAATGTACTGTTTGTGGAACATGTGTAGATGTTTGTCCATGTGATGTTTTATCTTTTTCGAAACCTTCTAAAAGCGGTGAAATTGTTAGTAATGTTGCTAAAGATGATCAATATTGCATTAGATGTGGAGCATGTGCTAAGGCATGCCCTGTTGAAGCAATTGAAGTAAAAATAACAAATGTTGATTACACTCCAACCAAATCCAAATCTTGGATTGGAAAATTTGAAGCTTTAAAAAATTAGGTGATCATAATGGAACTTAAAGTAAATCAAGATAACTGTCTTGGATGTGGAGTATGTGTTGTCGCATGCCCTGTTAATGTATCTATTAGTCCAGAAGTTTCTGGTGGACATGGATCCATAAATGAAGATGTAATAATGATGGTTGAAAACGGTTTTATAAAACTTTTTAATGAGGATAAATGTGAGAAGTGTGGAACATGTCAAATGTTTTGCCCTGTTGATGCTATATGGTTGGAATAGAGGTGTTAAAAATGACATATATTGATAAACCAGCTGTACCTAATGTCGTCAAGTTTGACGAACCAACAACAATAAAAAGAGATAAACTTAGTGTCATGTTGAATACTGGAAGTGATATTTATCAAGGAGCTTGTAAAAAAAGAGGTTCTACTTTAAAAGATGAGTATCGCCATGTATCTGGTACTGCATATATGGATCCTAAAGATATGGCTAAGTTAGAAGTTAAAAATTGGGATGTAGCTATTGTAAAAACTGATTGGGGTGAAGTAGTTGTTTATGTAGCTCATTCAAGAGATGCACCCCATGAAGGTCAAATTTTTATATGCAAAGGACCTTGGGCTAATGTTGTTGTAAGTCCTGAAACTTACTGCTGTTGTGACCCTACATATAAAGGAGTGCCAGCAACTATTGAAAAAACCAATGAACAGCCTTTACTTATGGCTGACTTGATGGCAGAAGTGTATAAGAAATATAATGATAATGAGACTTCTACTGGTAACAGGTTAGTTAAATTACCGAATAACAATGCAAGTAATTATAGGAGCTGATACTATGGTATATGAAGAACCAATTACTGATTATGACTATAAAGTGGAGAATTGTACCTGTGCTTTTTGTGGTTGTAACTGTGATGATTTAGTCTACTTAGTAAAAGGTGGAGAAGTAAAAGGTGAACTAAAAGATGATGTTGTAGTTAATGGATATGTTGATGGCGGACATGTCATAGGTGTAAGACATGCGTGCCGTTTAGGTGCAAGTAAAATCTTGGAAGACATGGATCAAAGATTACTTGTTCCAATGATTCGTGATGAAAATGGTAACCTTGTTGAAACTGATTGGGATACCGCTTTAGATAAAGCCGCAAAACTCATCGCTAGTGCAATAAGACCAGTATTCTATGGATGGAGTGAAACTTCCATTGAAACAATGCATCATGGTCTTGAACTTGGAGAACTTGTTGGAGCCGTTTTAGATAATCAAGCAACAATTTGCCATGGTCCTTCACTTCAAGCTGTTCAAAATGCAGGTTATCCTATAATGACATTAGGTGAAGTTAAAAACAGAGCGGATATGATCGTCTATACTGGTAACAATGCAATGAACTCTCATCCAAGACATTTGGGAAGATACTCTGTATTTCCAAGAGGCTACTTTAGAAAAAGGGGAAGGTTTGATAGAACAGTTGTTACAATGGATCCAAGATATACTGATACTGCGAAAATGTCTGATATATGGGTAGGATTCGAGCAAAATGGAGATTATGAGTTTTATAATGCTATGAGAGCTGTTTTAAGAGGTAAAAAACTTGAAAAAGATATTATATCTGGAATTCCTAAAGAGGATATTGAAGTATTAGTTGAAAAAATGAAAAATGTACAATTTGGTGCTTTATTCTTTGGATTAGGTTTAACTCATACTTTATCTAAACAAAGAAATATAGATATAGCTATTAATCTAATTCAAGATCTCAACAAATTCACTAAATGGAACCTTATACCAATGAGAGGACACTTTAATGTTAATGGATTTAATATTTTCATGGCATTTGAACAAGGTTTCCCTTATGGGGTTGATTTTGCAAGAGGTTATCCTAGATATATGAACGGTGAAACTAACACTATTGATTTATTAACAAGAGAAGAACCAGATGTATTCATGGTGATAGCTGCTGACCCTGGTGCTCATTTTCCATCTGGTGCTAACAGACATTTAGCAAACATTCCTGTTATTCAAATTGATATTCATTGGGGACCATCTACGGAATTAGCAGATGTTGTTTTGCCTGGATCGTTTATCGCTGTTGAGGCTGCGGGAACAAGTTATAGGATGGATGGTGTTCCAATATACATGAAACAGGCTGTAAGTAGACCAGAAGATACCAGAGATGATGAATGGATTGTTAATGAACTATTAAAAAGGGTTCAAAAAATAAAAGGCATTAAGCCAAAAATAGCAGGCAAATAGGGTGATTTCAATGGAATATATATTAAAAAATGGTATTGTTCATGATCCTACCAACAATGTAGGAGGCGAAAAGAAAGATGTCATGTTTAAAGATGGAAAAATCGTTGAAAGTGTTTCTTCTAGTGCAAAAGAGATAGATGTAACGGATAAATTAGTTATGGCTGCTGGAGTAGACCCTCATTCACATATCGCTGGACCTAAATTAGTTGTAGGTCGTATATATAGACCAGAGGATTCAAGAAGAGGAATTGTACCTAAAAAAGGTGTAACTCGTGCTGAAACTGGATTTTCCATACCAAGTTGTCCTGCAACAGGATACAGATATTCAAGAATGGGGTATGGTACTGTTGTTGAAGCAGCTATGCCTCCTTTAGAAGCAAAACATACACATGAAGAAATCAATGCAATTCCTAATTTAGATATAGCAGCATTATCCTTATTTGGAAATAATTGGTTTGTAATGCAATATTCTAAAGAAAAAAATTTTGATGATTTATCTTTATTCATATCTTATTGGCTAAGATTAATTAAGGGATATGGTATTAAACTAGTTAATCCATGTGGTGGAGAAGCATGGGGTTGGGGTATGAATGTACATGGGCTTGATGATCCTGCTCCTTACTTTGATGTTACTTCAAGAGAGGTTATTACTGCTTTAGCCAAAGCAAACGAGAAATTAGCTCTTCCACACTCAATACATCTTCATACAAATGATTTAGGTCATCCAGGTAACTATGAAACAACAGTTGAATCAATGAAAGCCATTAAAGATATTTCTAAAAACTCACCTATAAGAGATCAAACAGTTCACATGACTCATGTTCAATATCACTCCTATGCAGGAACTAATTGGAGAGACTTCGAATCTGCGGCACCTGATGTTGCTAAATTTATCAATGGTAATGACTATGTCACATGTGATGTTGGACAAATTACCTTAGATGAAACAACAACAATGACTGCTGACGGACCAATGGAATTTGATCTTCATCAATTAAACGGTTTAAAATGGGCTAATAAAGATATTGAATTAGAGACCGCTTCAGGAATCGTTCCATTCATATATTCTGGAAGAAATAGTGTTCATTCTGTACAATGGGCAATAGGACTTGAAATGTTCTTACTTGTTAAAAATCCATGGCAAGTGTTCTTAACTACCGATAGTCCTAATGCTGGACCTTTTATAAGATACCCAAGAGTTATATCCTGGTTAATGAGTAATAAAAGAAGAACTGAAATGATTGAAAACAGAGAGGTTCATAAAGCTGTAGAAAAAAAATCTACATTGGCTACAATTGACCGTGAATATGATTTCAACGAAATAGCAACCATATCAAGAGCAGCACCTGCTAAAGCATATGGATTTACAGATAGAGGTCATTTAGGCATAGGTGCGAATGCTGATATAGCTGTTTATGATATCAAACCTAATGAAATAGATCCGTCTGCTGAATACGAAACTATTGAAAGAGGATTTGGAAATGCTGCTTACACATTTAAAGATGGTAAAATGTTAGTAAGAGATGGCGAAGTAGTTGAAGTTGTACCAAGTCGAACCCTATGGACCAATGTAGGTGGTTTAGAAGTAGAAGAACAAGAAGTTGTAAACAAAATAATGCCGTCATTTAATAAATACTATACTGTTAAATTTGAGAACTATAAGGTTCATGACCACTTTGTACCTAATCCAATTGAGTTTAATGTTCAAACTGGTAAAGCAGGTAAATAAGGGGGTTTGTTAATAAATGAAAATTATAACTTTTAATCAAAAGAAAACTTCACAAATAGCACTTGAATTTGATGAACTTATCCCAGATAAAATCTATCAATGGGAGAAAAAAGACTTTGAAAAATATGAAGTACCTATAGGAAACTCAAAATTCCCATTAAGAGATTACTTTGATGTAGATGTTGAAGGTTCAGCTGAATTTCCAGCAGATGTTAAAATAATAATCAATGGAGATTTAACAAGAGTTAAATACATTGGATCATCCATTACTGCTGGTGAAATTGTTGCCAACAGTAGTGTTGATCTTCACTGTGGAAGTGAAATGTCTGGTGGAGAAATAATCGTCAATGGAGATGCAGAGAGTTATGCTGGTAGGGAAATGACTGGTGGAATATTAACCATTAAAGGAAATACCAGAGAATTCTGTGGTGCTTCATATATTGGAGATTGGAGAGGAATGACTGGTGGAACCATAATGATTAATGGTAATGCTGGTAAACAACTGGGTGAATGTTTAACTGGTGGAGAAATTTATGTTCGTGGAGACTGTGATATTCTCGCTGGTATTCACATGACAAAAGGATATATCCAAATTGATGGAGATGTTACTCGTTGGCCAGGAGGTCAAATGCAAGGAGGAAATATTGTCATTAATGGAAAGCTTTCAAGATTGCTTGAAGGATTTGTAGACCCTGAAATTGTTAAAGATCCTGAAATATCTGGTAAGCAGTTAACTGGTAAATACATCAAATATACTGGTGATATTGCAAGAAATGGGAAGGGAAACCTTTATTTAGATGCAGAAAAGAATAGGAATTTCCTTTAACATTCCATCCTTTTCTAATTTTTTTTAGAGTATTTTTTTGTCTTTCATCAAAAGACAATGTTGGCTCAACGATTGTAAATGAGATAAATGAAACCATAAAAGAATGGAATCGTTCTATATGAACATGAATCCAAAACATATAAATTCTGTGTCGTGATACTACAAATTATAGGATGTTAATGAAAAAATATAAAATAGCTGTTGTTGGAGGTGGTCCAGCAGGCATGATGGCAGCAATATCTGTCGGGAAAATATTAAATTCTAATTTGAAAGAAATAGTTTTGATTGAAAAAACAAATTTAGGGGAAAAATTATTATTAACTGGTGGAGGTAGAGCTAATATAGCCAACAGTAAACCTATTAAAGAACAATTATTAAAATTCAATACCAATGAAAATTTCTTAAAACATAGTTTTTATAGTTTTACTAACGAAGATCTATTAGCTATTTTCAAAAATAAAGGTTTAAAATTTAAAGAAGAAGCAAATGGAAAATATTTTCCTATCAATGGTAATGCAAATTTAGTGATAGAGGTTCTAAAAGAATATTTAGACGAATTAAATGTAGATGTAAAATTGAATATGTGTGTAGAGATAATTACTAAAGAAGATAGTGGATTTCATATAAAAATTAGGGGTAAAGATAATATTATATCTTCAAAGGTCATATTAGCTACTGGAGGAAAAACATATCCTAAAACAGGTTCAACAGGTCATGGATATAAAATAGCTAAGAATTTTAAACATGAAATATCTCCTATTAAGCCTGGTATAGTTCCAATTGCGATTAAGGATAAAGAACTTCAAAAACTTTCTGGAATAACTTTAGAAGATGTTGAAGTCTCATTTAGGGATAATAAAAATAAAATAAAAGGAAATATTTTAATAAGTCATTTTGGTTTATCTGGACCAGCTATTTTAGACTTAAGTAATTTTTATAACAATAATACAAATATTTCAATAGATTTAATACCAAACATGACTGAAAATGAATTAAATAAAAAAATAGTGTCTGATTTAGATTCAAAAGGAAAAATGTTAATAAAAAATTATCTAAAACTTTATCAAAAAAACAGGTTCATAGATTATTTTTTAAAGGTAATAGCTGTTGATGGAGATAAAAAATTAAGTAATTTATCTAAAAAAGACAGAATAAAGATTATAAACAATTTAAAAGAATTTATAATTGATATTGATGGAGTTCTCTCTTTTGATACTGCTATGATTACTTGTGGTGGTGTTAAAGCAGATGAAGTAAATTCAAAAACTATGGAATCTAAATTAATTCCAGGTTTATTTTTTGCTGGAGAACTGTTAGAACCTGCTGGATTAACTGGAGGATATAACCTTCAAATGGCATTTTCAACAGGATTTTTAGCTGGAAAATCAGCGACAAAACATTTCAATAATTTAAATATTAAGTGAAACAAAAAATAAAGTAAAAACGATTTAATTTAAATGTAAAAATCAAAAGGCAACGGACCTGGAGGGATTTGAACCCTCGATTTCGGGATCCGAAGTCCCGTGTCATGTTCCAGACTAGACCACAGGTCCTAAAAAAAATTCATTGTTTGTAATATATTTTTTGCATTTTATAAATCTTTCATGATAATATCATTATTTTAATTATTTTTAATTATAGATGTTTTGATCAAACTTTTTTCATAAAGTGAACTTAGGAGAATCTTTGATTTTCTGTTTGTTGGCAAAGACAACTTAGAAAACAGGAAATAAATTTCTTTAAATTCACTTTATGAATAAACGGAGAATAAATTCTCCTAAGTTACTTTCAGTAACAATAAGAGATTTTTCTCTCTTGAATGAAATGAGAGAGTTAGGAAGTGCAGGTTCCGTTTCTAAAAGTTTGGGAGAATATCACTATTTTAATGGATATTTAATGTTCCTGTTATTAAGACTATTTCTTCAAAGAAAAATCTTTCATGAGCAGTTATTTCAACTTCAAATCCTATTCTTTTTAATTGATTTATAGTCTCCTGAACCTTAGAAAGTGAGGAATGAATTATTTGAACTTTTCCTCCACATTTTAAATAGTTTTTCACTTGATTTAGGAAAGGAGTTATAACTTTCATTCCATCTATTCCACCGTCAAATGCATGATTTAAATTATCTTCCAAAATATCATCTTTGTCAGTTGGTAGATATGGAGGGTTAAATAAAATTAGGTCAAATTTCTTATTTTTTACTGACTCAAAAAGGTTTCCAAAACACAGTTCTATATTTTTTATTTTATTTATTTTAATATTCATTTCTGCTAATCTTAGTGCATCATAGCTAATATCTGTTGCTATTACTGATTTAGCTAAAGTACATGCATTAATAGCTACAATTCCTGACCCTGTTCCAATTTCTAATACCTCATCTCCTTTTTTAATCATGAGATTCTCAGCTAACAAATAGCTATCATCAGATGGTTCATAGACACTATTATTTGTTTCTATTTTAAAATCTCCAATTTTCATTTTATCAGAAGATTACTCATATAAATCTAATTTATCTCTAAATTATTTTAAAAATGGTTTTAATCGTTTAGAAAGATTAAAAATCTTTCCTGGGCTTGTTTTAATTACTCTTTGATTCAAAAGCTTATCAATTTCATTTCTATTAGATATTTTATCTAAAAACCTATAAACCTCTTCTTTATCATCATAACCAAGTATCATTCTAGAGTCTATTAATGCATTCCTAATTTTTTTATTTTTATGCTGGAAAAGTGCTTTTGAAACCTGAATATACTCTTTTTCATATTTCCTAAATTTTTTATCCTCTTTTGGAATCAATTTAATTACTGCAGAGTGAACCTTAGGTTTTGGGAAGAATGAATTTGGGGATAAATTATCTAAAAACTCTAGATCTGCTTTAAAGTGTAACATTGCCGTCAATCTTGAATAGTTCTTAGTATTTACTTCTCCAATCATTCTCAATCCAAATTCTCTTTGATACATTAATATACCTAAATCAAAGTCGTGTTTTAATAGTTTAAATGTGATTGGTGAGGAAATTTGATAAGGCAGATTTGATACAGCTTTATTGAACCTTGGAAAATTGACTGATAAAGCATCTTTATTGATAAGCTCTATATTATTAAACCCTAACTTATCAATTCTTTGCTTGAGAACATTGCATATTTTCTCATCTTGCTCAATAGCTATTAATTTTTTTACTTTTTCAGCTATTTTTAAACTCAATGTTCCTATACCTGAACCTATCTCAAGAACTTCATCATTTTTATTTAATCTAGCAAAATCAAGGATTTTTTCTCTCTTAAAACAATCTATTAAATAATTCTGACCTAAACTTCTTTTTAAAGATATCTTATTTTCTTTTAAAATATTCTTTGTTTCATCAAATAAGTTTTTATTAAGCATTGTAAATAGTAAAATGATTAATTTAAAAGATAATTTTTATACTATTAAAAAACTTAATTTTTGGCACTAAACTTCTTGATTTATTTATAATGATCTGATAGTTTTAATGCTAAAAATTTGGTGCTACACTATAACAAATAAAATCATGATCTGAAAGAATCTATTCTCTTTTCTTACTTTTTTTCCTTCCAGATCCATTCCTTCTTCTTTTTTCATGATCATTTTTTGGAGATTTTGTAAAAAGTATATATTTATTTTTACCTTTACGGTCTTTAGTAGTGTCTATTTCAATTTTTATCCTGTTAACAATAGTATTAATTGGATCAGAAAGTAATGGAACTCTTTTTTTAATGTCTTCAAAATCTTTAAAAGGTTCTTTTTCTCTTTCTTCAAGAATATGTAGCATATGTTTGTTACCAATACCAGGTAAAAGTTCCAATTTATGAAGTCGGATACTTAAAGGTTCAGAAGTATTAAAAAAGTCAATATATTTTTTTTCTTGGTTTTGGACAATTGTTTTGATTACATAGTCAATTTCAATTCTGCTTGTAGCTGTTAAATTCTCAAAATCTAATTTTCCTTTGACTTTATCTATTTTATTCCTTTCCTCAAGATTGGCTCCTATGTAAACAGTTTCATCTATCTCCAACCCAATGTCTGCCTTAGGTGTTAATTCAAGAAGTGTGAAATTTTCAGTTCCTATTGCTTGAGCAAGAGGCTTTTTTTTAAAGGAGGACATACTTTCTGTTATGTAGCCTGCGGGCAAATAATCTAAAATGACTGCATAATCTTCCATTGTATCACGACATATTTTAAAAATAATAATATTTAAATGGTTTATATTACTATATAAAAAAGATTTTATAGATAAAGTTTAGTAGTAGACATTTATTTTACTAAATTATCTATTTTTATTTAAAATATCCAATATTTCTTCCATTTTTTCTTTTTTTAATATTTATTTAAAATATCCAATATTTCTTCCATCTTTTCTTTTTTAATAGGTATTCTTTCTTTAGCAAACAATAATCTTAAATCAGGTAAATCTTCTGGTAAAATATCAGCTATTTTAATACCATATTTTCTTTTTACTATACTCTCAAGTTCATCTATTAATTTTTCAGTATCTTCTAAAGGAAGCTCTGAAAATTTACTAACATGATCCAATGTTAAGTTTTGTTCATAGTTTAGTTCAAATTTCTCTGAAAAATCCTCAAGAATTTTTTTAACATTGATCATAGGGATAGGATTTGTCTCCAATGTTTTTTTTCCTATCATAAAATCACTTTTGAATTTGTAGATGTTCTGGTCTTACTATAAGCTTTTTAATTTTATTTCCATCTTTTAAGGATAATATATATGCTTTACCTTTTTCTCCAATAACTTTAGCAGTTTTACCATGAAATCTTGAGTGTGGTTGACCTTTGTGAATGCTTGGATCAATTACTATATGAACCAAGTCTTCAGTATTAAACCTTTGAATTTTTTTTGAAATAGGGTTGGATCTTCCAGGTTTAACTACAGCTTTTAATTTATTTCTGGTTTTACTTCTAAATCCTCTTGATCTTCTCATATTTTAACCTCATTAATCAGGACATATTATAAAACTAATTTAATATTATAAATAACATTATAAACACTTTATTACAAATGATTATTTATAATGTACTTTGAACTACCTTGACATAATGGAAGTCAAAGATTCGTGTCTATTTCTATCACTAACGAAGTTAGTCCCTAACTTTGAACCATTGGTATGCCAATGCTATTTTCTGTGAATGGGTGTGATCTCACTCCTGTCCTTTCTGTCAATACCTTTTGGTGTTTCAAACACTAAATGGCTATTTTTTTCATGCTCCCAAAATTCATCCCCTACCTAAGATTATGAGAGGAAGGGGAATTCTTTTGGTTTTTAGTTAAAGTTTTAATGTTGTGCCAATACTCGCATATAATTCAAATTGGTCAGTATATACAGGAGTCTTGCGGTTATATTTACAATATTTTAGTTAAATCAAAATTAACTTCTTCACGATATTTTTTTCATCATTTTCAACAATTTTTTTTATTCTTAAACATTTTATTTAAAACTTTATTTATCATAATATTATCATTTTCTAATAAACACTTTATATATTTTGCTATCATATATAACAATTCTTAATTTATAATATAAATATATACATATTGAATAAATACAATTAATATTTCATTTACCTACTCTAATCACATCTAATTCTCTACATAAACATTGTGTATTAAGAATTTCACTAACACTTGGTGTTGTTCTACCATTATCACCAGAAATCAATTCTTTTATATATAATCCACCATCAGTTTTGATTTTCATTTTAAATAGATGATTATTAATAAAATAAACATCTAAATCCTTAACTTCCTTTCTTCTAACCAAATCAACTCTTCGATGAACCACTCTTGTAGGTGTTCCTTGATTAATAACATTTAAAACTTTTAATTTTTCTAAATCCTCTTTCAAGATCTTATCCTTAGATTCAACAATAGTACAATACATTTTAAATGTATCTGGAGATGATACTTTTAATTCAACTATTCTTGACTTAGAACAAAAATTTAAATCTAAAAATTCAGCTTTTCCTTTGCAATACTGATTAATTTCTTCATTTAACTTACCCAAATCTAAATTTCTAATTCTTGGCTCTATAATTTCGAGAACAAATGGTCTACCATTACCTAACATTCTAACATCAGTATCTTCTCTTCCAGCACCATGAAATTTCGACTTGTAACAATTTGTAGCTATTTTAACCTTTTTATAAATTAAATTTTCAACAGATTCATCATACATCCTTCCAGTAAAGTTACAATATTTGCATCCTCTCCCTCTACATTTACCACATGACCATTTAGTTTGTGGTATTCCTCTAATTAATTTTAAATATCTTCCTTCTATAAATAAAGGATTGATTTGTATTCTAACTTTCAAATCATCAAGATTATTTTCTTTTAAAACATCTTTATTCTTTATTACATCCTTTTTCATACGTTTAAAGACTCTTCTTAAATCAACAACAATAACAACATCAGGGTTTTCAAAATTAGCCTCTTTTTTTGTTAATTGCTCTAATTCTCCACCAACAATTCTATTAATCTCTTTTTTTATATTTTCAGATTCAATATCTAATTCTTCATTGATCTTTATATCTTTTTCTAAAACTTTTTTTGGAATTTTACTTCCTATTAAAAAGTTATCATATTCCAATGATAGAAATTCAACTTTTTCATCTATTTTTTTTAAAATAACTTCTTTAGGAATATTTTCAAGTATATTTCCACAAATATCACAAATATTGCAATTTAGATATTTTTCATCCATTAACTTGTTTCTAATAGCTATTCCTCTTAATTGATTTAAACTATCATCCAATAATTTAGTTAAGTCAATTGAATTGTTCATATTTTTTAATTCACTCAAAACCCACTCTTTAGAAAGAATATATGAAAATTTTCTTCCAAGACAGTAGTTACAGATGTTGTTATTTGTGAGTTCAAAAAGTCTTCTTATTTTTAAAATTAATTCTTCATCCATTTTATCTAAACTGAGTCATAATTCTGTTCATTGAACCACTCATTTCACCACGTTTACCAAATCCTTTCATTGCTTTTTTAGTGTTATTATAATATTTTAAAAGTTCTTTAACTTCTTCATTTTTAACCCCAGACCCTCTTGCAATTCGTGTAACTCGGGACTGTTTGATTTTTTTAGGATTTTCCATTTCATACTTAGTCATAGAACTCATAATGATTTCATAAGTCTTAATTTTATCTTCTGTCATTTTAGTAGCTTCTTTTGGAATTTTGCCACCAAGACCTGGAATCATTTGCATGATTTGTTTCATTGGTCCCATTTTACTAATCATATCAAATTGATTTTTCATATCCATTAATGTGAACTTTCCACTTAACATATTACTCATAGTTTCATTAGCCACATTCTCATCTATAGCCTCTTTTGCTTTTTCTACTAATGATTTAATATCACCCATTCCTAAAAGCCGTGAAATAAACCTTGCAGGATCAAAAACCTCAAAATCATCTAATTTTTCACCAGTACCTATAAATTTTATAGGGGCACCAATTTCAGCGACTGCTGATAAAGCACCTCCTCCTTTAGCAGAACCATCCAATTTTGTTACAATAATCGAACCAACATTCGTTGTCTTAGAAAATGCTTTTGCTTGCTCACCAGCTTGCTGACCTAAAGTACCATCAATAACAAGAACAGCTTCATCAGGATTTATTACATCTGAAAGCTCTTTCATCTCTTGAAGTAAATCAGATTCATCTTTATGACGACCTGCAGTATCAAAAATAATAATTTTTTGATTTTTAAATTGTTTAAGTCCATTTTTTGCTAAACCAACAGCATCTTTATTCTTTGGATCACCATACAATGATATATGTAAATCTTCTGTTAATTGTTTTAATTGTTCATAGGCAGCAGGTCTCCATGTATCTGTAGAGACAATCGATGGATTAAAACCCTTTTTTTGAAGATATTTTGCTAATTTACCAATCGTTGTAGTTTTACCACTTCCTTGAAGTCCTAAAAACATTATTTTAAATGGTTTACCAATAATATTCAACTCATGAGCTTTTTCACCTAATAAATTAACCATTTCTTCATATACTATATTTATAACATGTTCTCTTGCAGTCACACCTTTTGGAGGCTTTTCATTCAAAGCTCTATCCTCAATATTTTTTGTTAATCCTAAAACAAGTTTTATATTAACATCAGACTGGATTAATGCTCTTTGAATTTCCTTTACAAGTTCTTTAACAGTTTTCTTGTCAATAACACTCATTCCAGCCAATTTTTTCATAATGCTTGTAAGGTTTTTACCTAAACTTCCCAACATACCATCAACTCAAAAAATACTTATCTACCATTATAACTACTATTATCTTATTAATATTTAATCTTTATGCTAGGTTGTCTCAACGATGCATGGGGATCGACTTTTTTCCTATTGAATTTTTAATCTTAAATCTCTTAGATTAGGAAAATATAGATTAAAAATTCTTAATTTTTGAAATCATTTCCATCATGTGACCTTAGCCGATCACTCAGATAAGAGGTTCTGGAAAAAATCTCAGACAACTGGGATTGAAATATTTTAATTAATAAATTAGATTATTTTACTGAATTAATGAAACAGAGACCCTGTCATGTCGCATGTAAACATCTATATAGCCTAAATTTTTCATGCATATAAATCATCTAAACTCCAAAGAAAGTGTTTTACCATGATTACCAATGATTTGGTATATGTAATATTTAAAAGGCATTTTTCTATTTCTGGAAAATTTTTTCAACCAAGACATATCTATTTGCTTTTAAGTTACTCATACTTTCAAAAAAATACTGATTATATATCATCATCCTATAATTCATTCTTTCACTTTTTTATCAATGGTAAAATCATTAATAAAACTATATAAATACTGTTATTTAAGTTTTACTATTTTATATCAGTTTATATTCTGAGCAAGATTATGTAAATGAGTAAATTTTAGTGGTTAAATAAAAATATTAGACAAATGCTGAAAATAAGGATAATGAATAAAGAAAAAAATACAACCCTTAAGTTGACATCATTGTCGTGGTTAGGATATATATAATATGAAATCAAAAATGTAGCTTATAGCAATTTAATATTGTAGGTGATTGGTATTAGTTTAATAATAGCTTATATTGGAAATAAAGGTTCTGTGATGGCAGGTGATAAAAGAAGAATAGCTTTTTTTGGAGAAAAAATAAATAGAGAAAAGTTAGAAGAAGGATTATATTCTGGAATTCTTAAAACCTATGAAGAATTTACTGATAAAGCCAAAAAGTTAAATATATCTTACAAAATCACTGAAGATGCTAATAAAATAAAAAGTTTAGAGAATGCTCTTGTTGGTGAAGTCAGCACACGAACAACAATTGAAACCAAAAGAAAAAGAATATATGCCACGACAAATGGTTATAAAATTGTAAAATTATTAGGATCAGATATTGTATCTTCTGAAAGTGGTAAAGGATCCATAATCGTTTTTGGTAACAAAATAACAAAATCTTTAGCTAATAAATATATAACTGAATTTTGGAAATCCAATGTTAGTTTAAGGTTTATAGGTGATATTTTCCTCAAAGTACTTGAAAAAGTAGCGAATGAAACACCATCCATCGGTAAAAAACACGATGTTCTTATTCAACAAACTAAATACACTCCTAAAGAAGCAGAATCTTACTTAGATAACCTAATCAAAAGAGATATTAAGCTTTTAGATAAGTTTAGAGAAAAACTTAAAGTAAACCTATCAGAAACTAATAAAAAAATTCAAAGGGCATCTAAAATTATTTATGAAGGAAAAATTGGCAAAATATCCAATATTGAAAATAAAATGCTACAGGTAACCCTAAATCCCGATGTTCGAGCATTCGATACAAATTGGAAGCCACTTGTAAAACCTGGAGGTGATGCAATAATGTTTTTATCTGATGATAAAACTGCCAAGATCGGAGATGAAGTAGTAATTGAAAATGAGACTCTATGCCTAAAAAATAATAAAACAAGATTAAACTGCAATATAATTTTATCTAAGGTTTAAATTTCATTATATATCCTTTTAACCATCCCAACTACAACTCCAAGTGATGGAGTGTTTAGATAAAGAACAATTAATTAAATAAAGTAAAAAAACGATGATATTCTTTAATTAAATAGCTTATTGAAAAATGGTTTGTAGGAGATATAATGAAATTAACATTTTTAGGAACTGGTGGAGGAAGATTTACCACTATAACCCAAAAAAGAATGACAGGAGGGTTTAGAATAGACGGGTTCGCTGGTAAAAACTTCCATATTGATCCAGGACCAGGAGCATTAGTTAGATCATTTGAGTTTGGAATAGATCCAAGTAACCTAAACATTCTATTTATTTCCCATGCTCATACAGACCATTATAACGATGGAGAAATACTAATCGAAGCCATGACAAAAGGAATGACTGAAAAAAAAGGTTTAGTGATAGGAAGTAGAAGTGTATTTGAAAAATATAGGCGATGGGGACCTTGCATATCAAATTATCATAAGACAAGGTCTGATTTACTCACACTATTTAAAGATCAGACAATTGAATTCGATGAATTTATTATTAAAGGAACAAAAACATCCCATGGAGATCCAACTGGTGTGGGATTCCAACTTAAATCAAATGACTTAACAATATCATATACAAGTGATACAGGATACTCCCCTGACCTTCATAACTATCATAAAGGAGCAGATATTCTGATTTCAAGTGTTTTAAGGCCTGGAAAAAAATCTATTAAATGTCACATGTCTACTGATAACTTTAAAGACTTGATCAATGAAGTTAAACCAAAATTAGGCATTATAACTCATTTTGGACTTAAAATGATTAAAGCTAACCCAGGAAAAGAAGCAAAAAGAATTGAAAAACAGGCAGATGTACCCATCTTAGCTGCATCAGATGGGATGTCCATTAACATATCTGATAAAAATCCAAGCAACTTTGAAATAGAATACTTAAAAAGATTTTAAAATGAACAATTAAACATCTATGATTTTTATTTGATTAGCTTATCTTTTACTATTTCATGACCTTCATTAATTAATAGCTGTTTTTTAAGTTCTAATCCTAGTTCAAAACCTGTTAATCGTCTATTAGAGCCAATTACTCTATGGCATGGAATTGCAATAGCTATTGGGTTTTTATTTAAAGCATTTCCAACTGCTCTGTATGCTCTAGAATTAATTGCATTAGCTATTTCTTTATATGTTTTTATTTCACCATATGGTATTTTATATGTTTCAAGCAGTACCTTTTTTTGAAAATTTGTTAAGTTCAATAAATTCCAATCGATGTTCTCTTTAAAATCTACTTTTTCACCATTTAAGAAACTATTTAGCTTTGATTTTAATTCACTACATTCCTTGGATTGTTGATTATTAGAATCATTTACTAAAAACACTTTTAATAATTTATTTTCTCTACAAGAACAACTTAACATCATTTAAATCTTACTCATCTTCATAAATAGCATCCATTGGACAGACTTTTAAACATCTTCCACAATTATTACATCCAGCTTTGATAATTATTTTCATGCCTTGCTTTTCTATTAATCCAAGTGGACAAGCTTCTGTGCAAATACCACATTTTCCACAATTAGTTTCATCAATTTTCAATGAATCACCTGTTAATAGTATATACTATAAGTTTCTTAGCTGTTTAACTAATTCAAGTCCTGATTTAGTTGTTATAAATATTAAAAGTGCCAGCACTGGTTTTAATAGCCTTATTTGAAGGACAATTTCACTATCAAAATCTAAAACTTCTTTAGTAAAATCTGCTACAACATTTAAGCTATATTTATTATGAATATTGATCATTGTAAAAGCATTGTTGATACTTGCAAAAGTAATGGCTGTAGTTACAGGACTATAAAATCCAAATAATAAATTTCCATTTAGTTTTTCTAATTTAATAGATTTAATAAATACTATGAATAATTTGGATAGTCTATGGATATTGTTTTTAATTAAATGTAAAATTTTCTTTAAATTGTCTGAATCATTGAAAAGTTTCTCATCCTTTTTGAAATTATTAATCTTTGAGGTTTCTTTATGGTAGATCTTAAAAAATAGCCATTTAATTTCAATATCTAAATTAAAATTTTTTTTATTTTTCTTCGATTTAATAACTATTTTAATTCCAGTAATTAGAAATATAGCAATTAAAAAAAATATAGCGAGAAATATTGAAATAATTGTTATAATTAAAATATTACCAATCCTATAAATTTTTAGAAATCTATGGACAATGTAAAAAGAGAACGATTTTATGGAATCTTAAATTTTGATTTTCAACCATGAAAACTTTAGACCATGCACATGGCAAAAAACTATACCCTCTTCTTATATTACCAAAATTTTGATATGCTAATTTTTCTTAACATGATAACTAATTTTCTTAGTAACGGATGTAGAAAATTAGGAAGCATTAAAAATATGCGACTATTGAAGGTAGCTCCAAAGCTTGTATTAACTGAATATATGTCTTTGTTTTTCAATCCCAAATTTATAATTGGTGAGTAAAAAAAATCTTGAACTCCTGCAATAATATAATCCTTCTTCATATCTAAATCTCAAAGCCTTTTTAAGCAACCAAGAATTAAAGTATCAGCATCAAGATATAAAATCTTCTCAACTTCATCTTCAATCAAAAAACCCAAAAACAACCTACTAAAAGCACTAAAATCTAAAATACTTATATATATTTAAATTCAGCATGATTATTTTTAAGTAAAGATAATAAAGAAATCCCTAAATAAGGAGAATAAACATTATTTGCTACGTATGTAACATTTAATCATTCGCATCCAAAATTCCAAACCTCCAAAAATTATTCTGTATCATTTACTTCATCAGCACTCTTCGAATTACTAACACCACTAAATTTAGCTAAAATTTCTTTTATTAAATCGGCTAAAACAAGACCAAGATCTGTTATGATTTTGCTGGTTGTATCAATCTCTGATAAGCTAAGAACTTGAACTAAATCAGAATCTCCTGGCTTTTTATTAATAACTACTATGGATACTGGTTCTATTCCAACACCACCACCAAAACCTTCTCCATTACTATTTTTTCCATTCCCATTAACTCCAGCAAACCCAAAACCTACCTTCATAAAAGGAATTATTAATTTATCCTCTGTTTCAATAGGGTTTCCAATGAAATTTTCTGCCTTAATTAAGTTTTTTAATTCTTCAATTGAATCTTTAATTACATCTTCTCCCATTTCAATAGCTCCAATTTTTTTTTATTATCATGTTCATTTAATAATGGTCGTGTGCATAAGGCACCAATAGCTATTGTAGATAAATTATGAATCAATGATGAACTTGAAGGACTGATTATTCCCAATGTACCTAAGCCAATAAGTGAAGTGTTAACAGCAACAATAGTTTTAAAGTTATTCTGAATTTTTTTTAGCATCTTTTCACTCAAGATCCTAAGTTTAACAAGGTCATTTAAATCATCAGAAATTAAGGTGATATCTGCAACTTCTCTTGCTATATCTGATGAATCCCTCATAGCTACTGAAACATCAGCAACTGATAAAGCAGGTGAGTCGTTTATTCCATCACCAACCATGATGACTTTAGCTCCTTCTTTTTTAATATCTTCAATTATATTTGCTTTCTCTTCTGGAAGCACCTGGGATTTATATTTGGAAACATTTAATTCTTTTGAAACCGCTGATGCAACATTTTCACTATCACCAGTTAGTATAATTACATCTTTAATTCCTAAAACTCTTAATTTTTCAATAATATCTTTAGCTTCTTCTCTAACAGGATCTTCAATACATAAAATGCCTTCCAATTTTCCATCAATAGCTAAGAATATTGTTGAATATTTATCTGTATTTTCATCAATGATTCTTTTATTTTCACTACTTAAAGGAATTTTTTCATCTTCAAATATAAAATGTTCACTTCCAATTATTGCTTTTTGAGAACGAAACATTGTAGAAACTCCATGAGCTACAACATATTCTATTTCAGCATGTTCTTCTTTATGTTTGAGATTACAAGCTTCAGCTTCGTTTACAATAGCTCTAGCAACACTATGAGCATAATGTTCCTCTAAACAGGCAGATATTTTTAGCACATCTTTTTCACTATACCTTCCTAAGGCTATTACCTTAGCTAACCTTGGAATACTCTTAGTTAATGTTCCTGTTTTATCAAAGACAATTGTATCTGCTTCAGCATAATTTTCAATGAATTTTCCACCTTTAATCATTATTCTATTCTTACTTGCTTCTTCCATAGTAGATATTACTGATATGGGAGTTGATAACTTAATTGCACATGAATAATCAACCAAGAGTACTGAGAGGGATTTCATTGGATTTCTTGTTAATATAAAAATTATGGTTGTAGCTATTAAACTTAAAGGAACTATAGAATCAGCTAAACTCTCAGCTTTGCTTTGTATATCTGCTTTTAAAGCCTCTGATTCCTCAATTAATTTAATAATTTTATTTATCCTTGTTTGTTCATCGACACCAGTTACAAAAATCAATATAGAACCCTCTTCAACAATTGTTCCAGCATGAACTGCAGTTCCTTCATCTTTATGAATAGACAAAGGCTCTCCTGTCATGGAAGATTCATTTATCATTCCATCACCAGAAGAAATAAAACCATCAACTGGTATCATATCACCAGACCTTATTTTAATTAAATCTCCCTCTTTAACTTCTTGAAGAGGAACAGATATTTCTTCACCAGACTTGGTAACCATCCATACAGAATCTATATTAACAGCTAAACTGTTTTGAAGTGTGCTTTTAGTTCTTTTTATTGTATAATTTTCCAAAACATCAGAGATTGAGAGCAAAAATATGATAGAACCAGCAGAACCGTAAGATTTCATGTATATCGATCCACTAATTGCAGCAGCATCTAAAACATCTACATTAACTTGCCATTTATTAAGTGATTTTAATCCTGCTATTATAAATGGGATTGATTTATAAACTGCATTAACACTTTTTAAAGGAATAGGAACGAAAATATCAAATAGTACCCTTCCAATGACCATTTTTGAAAGTTTTAAAAAGAACTCGTTTTCAAGTTGTTTCAATGAATTTTCATCATTGGTATCTTCAACTTCAAAAATATCCTTTTCATTGAGGTTACTTATAAATTTAAGGATCCTGCTTTTATTATTAATTATCTCATCTTTTTTATCCTGATTAAAAGATATAAATATACTACCATTAATATGTGAAGTAGTAACACTTTTTACATATTTTTTTACTAAAAGTAGCTCGGCAATACAATACCCTTCTTTTTCAGTAAATGAATATCTACCTGACCTAAGTCTAAGCATATTCCATTTATTATACACCACTTTATACCACATAGTCATCAGTTAGATTAAAATAAGATAATGCGATTTAAGTAAATCCCAAATTGAATAAATTAGTTCATGATCTTGGAATTTATTTTATTAATCCGATTATTTATTAATTAATTTACAAAATATAAAAAAAATTAAATAATTATGTATTCTAAAAATTGGTCTAAAATGAAACGTTGTCAACATGAAAAAAAAAGTTGAAAACACTATTTATTTATGATGGTTCTCAAAACACTATTTATTTATGATGGTTCTCTTTTTAATATTAGTTGCATCATTTTTGATATCTTCAGCATCTTCTTTTATATTTAAAAGAGTTTCATTTGCTTCATCTTGAAATTGCATTGCTTTTGCAACTGTTTTAACGGCAAAATTTTTAGCTACATCACTTTCTATGACTTTTTTTGCTGCTAATGCTGTAATTGCTCCGCCAATAAAAAGTAACAAATTTTTATGTTCTATAATTCCATCCAATGCTTTTTTCATATTCATTACCTCCATGTATTATAGACTTATAAAATAGTGCAATATACTCAATTTATGAACTTTATTGGATAACATAACAAAGGTTGAAATAACTTAAGTGAAACACTATATTAATTATTTCTTATGTGTATTATAATATATAAATATTTTTACAATGCTGTCAACTTAAGGTTTTCGATTTTTTTTATTTTCTCGTATGACATTAATTTCAATGTTAACCCATGAAATTTTACTTTACACATTGAAATAATTTATTTATAATAATGATTTCAGTTATAAACTAATTTAAAAGAGTAAAGCTTAAATACTACGAGTTATATGGTTTTATTAATGAGTTTATCGTTAATAAAAAACTAATGAGCTGATTAAGAGTGTTTAAGTTTGAATATTATCTTTTTGAAGTAATTAAAAACATAGATCCTTATAACTATGTTTTGATCGATGGGAAGTTTACAATGGATAAACAATATATTCAGAACTTATGAAGAAAGAATGTTTAAACAGTTGAGCTATTATTTAGATAAATCATGACAGATTATCCATCTGTAATAATAAAAGTTCAGAAAAAGATAATTTCTAACTTTGATAAGTCTTACAGTTCACTATTGATAATTTTATAACTAAAACATCGAATCAGGCAGAGCAACATTATAGCAAGACTAAGAAATTAAAAGTAAATTTAAGACAGTTAAGGATTATTGGAATATTTTAGCTCTCTTTGGGAAAAAACAATATAAAGAAAAACTCCACAATTTTTTACAGACTCATATTTTAAACAAGCATTTAATGGAGTTCCTGTTAGAATGGCTATTTTAAAAAATATAATTAAGCACTAATAGCTAATGTTATGGAAAATTAATTATTGTGATATTATTGTATCGGAATAATATTTGACAATTTTTTATCTACATCTATTTTAGTAAAATTTCAGTTTATTTTAGATTTGTTTTCATTTCTATTGTTCTGTTAAGATATAATTTCATTAATTAAAAGATTTTTGTC
>JAISZW010000251.1 GCA_031284445.1 Candidatus Methanovirga basalitermitum
AAAATAATAATAATAATAATAAAAAAAAAATAAAAATAAAAATAATAATAATAATAAAAATAATAATAAAAGAGTAATATAAAATTTGATGATGAATTTATTGATATTGAAGTTGCTAATAATCGAATTAACCATATTAAAGGCTCTGGACTCAAAAAAACTAAAAAAATTAAAATAATTCAATCTAAAGTCACTCGAATAATTTTATATTTTTGATTAAAAATTATATCAAGATAATAATATAGTAATTTAGCCCCCTATTTTTTCAGGAAAATTAGAAACCTTTAACGTCTCATTCTACTTATCTTCCACATTGTTCAGTCTTCCATCGTAAAAACACAAATGGCAAATTAATTTTGTTAGGGCAAGTATTTAATCTTAAATATCTTAGAATTCCCTGATATAAGTCCACAGTATAAAATCAACAAAATACTGGTCATTTCACAAGATTATCCAACAAACTTTTTAAAAAAAAGTTTGATCAAAAAGAATATTTAAATAAAGCAGGCAGAGACAACTCATGAGCAATTTCAAAAGTACAAATATAGATGCCAAAGGATTGACTTATGAATTATGGGATGTTATCCACAAATGTATGCAACACATCATAAAAATGAAACCATTTTAACATTCACGACTCTAAAAATAGACTTATCTAAGGAATACAATAACTATCGCGACAAAGGATACTATGGAGTAACCTTGTAAAAGCATAATAATGCACAAATGGGATCGAACATCCATGAATACAAACAACTAACAATAAAACAAAAAAAGACAAGAAAAGAATCAGTTCGTAGCATACAAAAGAAACCATTTGCTGTGATAAAAAGAGTCTTAAAAGTGGTCAATGTACTTGTTAGAACACAGAAAGAACACATGTTAAAAATATAGCATCATAAATCTGCTATAACCTAAAACAACTGAAAAACATCCAAAATAATAGTTCATAGCTACCGAAAGCTATGCAAACAGTCAAAAACAAGCTAAATACATGGACAAAAACAGGAAAAACCAGAAAGACAAACCTCAAAACAAAGATAAATAATATATAACTGCTAAAAATTAATAAAAAAGTAATAAAAAAATAAAAAAGATTAAGTTAACAGAAATCCTAAATATTAACCTAATAAAATTTATTGTATCCCACCTATTGCTAATAGTTACGATGTTTATAAATTGTTCACTTATCGTTAGCTTGTCATTCTTTCTTTAACCCTTAATTAATGTGGATACTATGTAATTAATTAGATTTTCAAAATTTTAACTCCACATTTATTGTCTTGATGAAGTTTGATGATTCTACAAATAATTTTGTTTATGGCTCATTTGATCATTTACTTACTCTAACTCTTATTGTACCTGTTTTGAGTCCTTTAGTTTTTTTTAATGTAATTAATGTAGCATCATCTTTACACAATAGATTAGATACTAAAATTAATTTTTTTATAAGTTAAATATATATTAAATTTTTAAATATACTTGAACATGGTGTTTTTTAAAATTAATAAAATTAAGATTTCAGCATTGAATTTAGACAAAACATGGCAAAAATATGTTAATAGAGAATTTAATAGAAGTAACTAATAAACAAATTGAGAAAAAAGTTCCTAAGAAGTATTTATCAAAATTTCAAACATATTTAGAACAGAATAGGATAGTTATAGATCCATTAACGATATTTTCCGTGAATTTGATAGCTATTTTTATCCTAATAATATTGTTATCTTTAGTATCTTTAATTTTATATGTAAATCCAATTTATTTTTTAATAACTATTATTCCACCACCATCCTTTTTAATTTTATATGTAATGTTAACATCTGAAAAAAGAAGAGAAGAGATTGAAAAATCTACACCCGACTTTTTAAGACAGGTTTCTTCAATGCTTAGAACAGGTATGTCCTTTGAAAGTGCTCTAATTGAATTTACTAACTATGGCTCTACTTCACTACATACTGAAATTAAAAGAGCTATTTTAGAAATAAAAATGGGAAAAGATTTTGATTCAAGTTTAATGAGCATTCCTAAAAGATTAAATTCAAAAGAGCTTAATAGAACTTTTAGGATAGTAATTGAAGGAAGGAAAAGTGGTGGTGGACTTTCTGACATAATAGATAGTGTGGCTGAAGACCTTAGAGTGATAAATGAATTAAAAAGGGAGAGAAAATCAACTGTTATGATGTCTGTAATCTTTTTAATTATATCTGCTGTGATAGCTACTCCATTTACCTTAGGAATGGTTGGTGTTTATACATCGTTCTTAACAAGTCTTGGTAGGGAAATTGAATTAATAAAAACGGTCATAACTGCAGCAAAAGCATATATTATAATTCATTCCAGTTTAGTGGGATTTATAATAGGCATGATTCTATATGGTGATTTTAAGAAAGGATTAAAGTATTCAATCCCTTTAGTAATTGTATCTTATACGATATTTTATATAGTATCTACATGCGGGGAGATTTTCTTAGGAGTTCATATTTAATTGTTTAGTTCTTCTTTAAGCTTAGTTAGGACCATGTTTACCCATAAATAAACACCTCAATTTTTTATGTATATATCTATAAGCATAACTACTATATAAAACTTAAGTAATATAAAAGTACACTACCTATAAGCAATAGTGTTGATAAAAGAGTTGTGATTAAAATTCCATAAAATAAAAATATTTTTAATGAAATAGCTACTGTTTTTTTTAGTTGCTCAAATTATTATAAATCTAATAATAATTAAAATATTAATTTTAATTTGTTATATATCTAAATTTAACAATAAGTATTAAGAAAAACAATCTTTAAAGCTTCATCAAATACTATTTATAAGAAAATTGGTTGATATTTTTATTATATATTTTGCACATAGGTAATAATAATTTTGATATTCATCACAACTTTTATATACTAAAAGAACAATAATTTAATTTGTATTAATTTTAATACAAAATATATATAGTAAATGGTAAAGTGAGGATGTAAATTTTTGTGGAGTTTTTCTAAAATTTTCAAGTTTATTTATAAATAAAAGTCAATTTTTCCAAATAACTCCACACTTTTTTACACCCTCGGTAAAGTTAAGTAATAAGTATGTATTTTTTAATAAAAATATGTACTTTATTGAATTATTATATCATTAAAGGAGACAAAAAATGAAAGTAGCGATTTTAGGTGCAGGATGTTACAGAACTCATGCTGCAAGCGGTATAACCAATTTTTCAAGAGCTGTTGAAGTTGCAGAAAAAGTAGGAAAACCTGAAATTTCCATGACACACTCTACTGTTATCATGGGAGCAGAATTAATGGAGTTAGCAGGAATTAAAGATATTACTATTGCAGACCCTGTTTTTGATAACGAATTTGTAGTCGTGGATGACTTTGCTTATGAAGATGTAATATCTGCTCATAAAAAAGACCCTGAAACTATCATGCCAAAAATCAGAGAAAAAGTAAACGAACTTGCTAAAACAGTCCCAAAACCACCAAAAGGTGCTATTCACTTTACTCATCCTGAAGATTTAGGTTTCAAAGTTACGAGTGATGATATTGAAGCAGTATCTGATGCAGATTGGATTATGACATGGTTCCCAAAAGGGGACATGCAAAAAGGAATCATAGAAAAGTTCTCTGATAACATTAAAGAAGGAGCTATTTTAACCCACGCATGCACAGTACCTACAACAATGTTCAAGGGTATTTTTGAAGACTTAGAAAGTGCTGATGTAAATCAAGCTCCTAAAGTAAATGTTTCATCATATCATCCAGGTGCAGTCCCTGAAATGAAAGGACAAGTATATATTGCAGATGGTTATGCTAATCAAGATGCTGTAAATAAATTAATGGAGATTGGTAATAAAGCAAGAGGCTCTGCATTTGAATTACCTGCTGAACTTTTAGGTCCTGTTTGTGATATGTGTTCTGCTTTAACAGCTATTACTTATGCAGGTATTTTAGGATACAGAGATTCAGTGACAAAAGTTCTTGGAGCTCCTGCTGGATTTGCACAAATGATGGCTAAAGAATCATTAGAACAAATAACTGCTCTTATGAATAGTGCTGGTATCGACAAAATGGAAGAAAGATTAAATCCAGGAGCACTACTCGGAACAGCTGACTCAATGAACTTTGGTGCAACTGGTGAAATATTACCTACAATTCTTGAAGCATTAGAAAAAAGATCTAAATAAATCTTTTTCTATTTCTTTATTTTTTTTAACATATTTATAAATAATATAACAAAAATAAAAATTCAATTTAGCTAAGTTATAATTTAAAATAATAGGTGTTAACTTGATAGATAGAATATTAGATAATGCTCATCAAGGTAAAAAACTTAATAAACCTGAAATCCTCCAACTTTTTGAAATAATAGATAAAGAGGATTTTAAAAAATTACTTAAGATAGCATCTAATATAAGAGATTCAATATCTGACGATATTAAGTTAACATCTACCATTCATCTTACCAACATTTGTAAAGTAAATCCAAAATGTAAGTACTGTGGATTTGCTTCAAATACATCAAAGGAAGGTTATTATAATGGATTTTACAAAAAACACGATGAAATCTTAAAAATAGCCGAATGTGTTGATAAAACTGAAATCCCAAGGATTAGCTGTTCTGGAGCACATGGATACAATGGTCGTCAAGCTGTTGAGGCAGCTAAAATCGTTAAAAGTAAAACATCCTTAGAATTATTGGTGAATGTTGGAACTGACCTAACTCCATCAGCCATTAAGGAATTAGCAAAATATAATACAGATACAATATGCTGTAATCTTGAAACAATAAATGAAGAATTATTCAATAGATTGAAACCTGGTGAACGACTTGAAGATAGAATTAAAATTTGTGAAATGGTCTGTGAAGAAGGAATTGAGCTTTCATCAGGTTTACTTATAGGTGTTGGTGAATCATACGAAGATAGAGTTGATCATCTTCTATTTCTCAAAAAATTTAAAACTCTTGGTGAAATTCCGATAATGGGATTTAATCCTTATAAAGGAACACCAATGGAATATCATCCTAAATGTTCTATTGAAGAACAAATGAAAACAATAGCTATTACAAGAATCCTTTATCCTAAGATAAGAATCACAGTTCCTACACCTACAATAGGTCCTAAAAATGTAGAATATTCCCTATTAGCTGGTGCTAATAATTTAGCAACGGTTGTTCCTCAAGATTATCCATTATCTATTAAAGGAGTGGGAAATCCTTCTTATGGAAATCTCGATGATATTTTAAATGTCGTGGCTGATTTAGGTCTTAAAATAGGTTCAAAATATTAACAAGTCTAATGTCTAATTATTTTTGAACCTCCCTGACTTGTAAGATTGGATATTCTTGCTTAGATACTATCCCAACGGGAATATATTAACACAAACTTGAATTTCTCCAGTAATTTTGAACTTAATCATTTTGAGTATATTTTTAGTAGCATTAAAAATATGGTCATCTGGTACTGATTCTTGAATATTTTCTTCAGTAGCGGTATTTGGTATGTTTTATCAAAATAAACACATTTAAAGTCATTTTCTCTCATTATTTCCATATAAAGAAAATATCAATCTTTAATCTACAATTACTGAAAATCTTCGATTTTTGATAATCAAGATACATTTTATCTTTTTCAATTATTATTGGATCAAAATCGTTAACTATATAAGGCTGTAAAGACAAACTATTTATAAATATGAGTTTAATTGTAATCATGCTTATATTTATTGAGCCACACTTATTTAAAGATTTTTACTATCTTTAAACATTATTTTAAATCGAAATAAAAGATATCACAAAATTTTTACTCTATCATGTGGATTTTTTAAAGTGTCTAATAAATTATTATTTAATGATGATGAAAATGTTTGAAAAAGACGATGATGATTTTATAAACGAGAATATCCTATACAGATCCCAGCCAAACATGATCTTCTCAATTAAAAAAGCATTTATACTACTTATACTTCTATGGATTATTTTTTCATATTCTGGAACATTGATAAAATATATTCAAAAGTTATCAGATCCTCAACAAAGTAGTGAAATAATAGTAAAAATATTGCAAACTATCCATATAAATCAAGCTGTGAGTATAGTTATTTTAGTTTCAATTTTCATCTTAATAATTTGGATAGTATGGATCTTAGTCAAATGGATTAAAACAGAATACATTCTTACAGATTCAAGAATAATTCTAAAAAGAGGAGTTATTAATTTAAGAACTGAATATGTTACATACACCCATATTCAGGATGTTAGATTTTCTCAAGGAATACTTGGTAAAATATTTTCCGTGGGGACAATAGATATTTATAGTGGATATAGTAAAGAAAGTCTAAAATTCAAGAATATGAACACACCAAAAAAAGTTCAAAAAATCATATTTAGTGAAATAAACCATGACTACAGTTTCAATAGAAATTATAATCCACAATATTCTAATACATATCAACAAAACCAAAATTATTACCAGCATCAACAAAGTCCTAACTATCAAAGAAACAATATAAGATATGATGAAGATAACTTCGATTCAGCGATGAATAATGCAATGAAAGATTTGAATCGAGAAAATAATTTTAGAGGAAAATCTAAGCATCCTAAATCTTTCAATGAGACAAATAGTTATTCAAATAAAAAAGACGCACAAAATTTTAGACAAAACAAAAAGAATGCAACAAACCAAAACAATGAAGATGACAAAAATCTTAGTATTCTTGAGAAACATTCAAAAAAATTTAGAAAATAATATTAACATAAATACGAAAAGAATTCTATGGATATAAATCTCTGATTATCCATAGTTGTTCAAACAACTAATCCAACAACCATACTATAAAGGATAACATGGAAGTCTGTAGTAAATGTGGTAATCACAAAGTTATTATAAAAAGAAAACAATCAGGTCAAGCTTTATGTGAAAATTGTTTTATTGAAAATATTCAAAAAAAAGTTATAAAAACAATTAAAAAAGAGAAGCTTATTGATAAAGGAGATAAGATTCTTGTTGCATTATCAGGAGGAAAAGATAGTGTTGCAGTTCTTGATATTTTACACACATTTTATGAAAAAAAAGTAATTGACATATCCACGGTTACAATAGATGAAGGAATATCCAAATACAGAGATGAAGGAGTTAAAATAGCTACTGATTATGCTAAAGAACTTGGAATTGAACATGAAGTAATTTCATTTAAAGATTCCTTTGGATTAACATTGGATAAAATAATGAAAAAATCTAATCATAGAGGATCTTGTAGCTATTGTGGAGTATTTAGAAGATGGATTATCAATAAATCAGCGAAAAAATTACATGCCAACAAAATAGCTACAGGTCATAACTTAGATGATGAAACACAAGCTATCCTAATGAACTATTTAGAGGGAAACATTCATAATCTTTCTAAAATAGGTCCTAAAATCGAATCTAAGGTCTTTGTGCCAAAAATTAAACCTCTTCGTGAAGTTCCAGAATACGAAATTGGTTTATATGGAATAGCTAAAAATTTAAATATTCACAGAGCAGCTTGTCCTTATGCTAAAACATCATTTAGAATGGAAATATCACAAATAATGAAAAAATTGAGTGAAAACCATCCCACAATCATGTATTCAACTCTTAAAGGTTTTGATAAGATTAAAACAGCTATTAAAAACCAGTACAGGAATTCAAACAACTTCAGTAGATGTAAAGTCTGCGGTGAACCATCATCAAGTTCATTATGTCAAGTTTGTAGCTTCTTAAAAGAATTAAATAACAAATAATTTAATTTTTTGATTTCATCAATCAATAACTTTTATAAAACCTCATTACTCCTTAATTTCCCATCTAAAATATTAATTACTCTTTCAGCTTCTTCTCCTATATTTAGATCATGAGTTATAATTATTAAAGTAATATCTTCTTCTATATGTAAATCATTCAATAGTTGAACTATCTTTTGAGAATTATCTGAATTTAAGGAACCTGTCAATCCATCAAGAATAATTGAAGGAGAATTAGGTAATGCTCTTGCAACAGCAATCATCTGTCTTTCACCACAAGATAACTTGATAGGAGAAATTAGTCTTATCTTCTATACAAACCTTCTCCAGTAATTTTGATGCTCTTTTTCTTCTTTCATCTGATGAAATTTGATACTGTAAAGAATCCATTTGATAGATCAAAAATTTTGTGAATTTTGCAATATCATTTGTTTCGATTTGAAATAATGTTTAAAAAGAATAAAAATCTTTAAATAGGTGTAACATACCTCAACATAGTTGCTATGAAGAGAATATTCATGAATCAGTGATATCAATGCATTCAATTGAACATAACTTACTAAGACAGATAAGTGAAATCATAAGCATCTTTAAAATAGTGAAACCGTCGCATTAAACGATGAAAAATTATATAAACAAAGTATATAGTTTATTAGATTGGATTAAGACCCCTCCATGGAATTGGTTATTCGGGTGATTACTGAAAATCTTCGATTTTTGGTAATTTTAAAGTTGTTAAACATCTAATGCAATGGAAAACTTACTGCGAACAATATTCCCAGACAAACTAAAAAAAATTATTTAAAACTGTTAAATGAGCTGAAATATTTCTATCTTTTACATGTTAAACGATGGATTGATTAGTAAT
>JAISZW010000273.1 GCA_031284445.1 Candidatus Methanovirga basalitermitum
TTTTTTAATATTAATTGATATTATTTGTTTATTTAGAAAAATAAGTTATATAAATTTTATAATTAAATAATTAAGCATTTTAAAACGAATTAAAAAATTTATCAAATTCTAAACTGTATTTAAGCATAACAAATTTAATTTTACAATGCACAATGATAAAAAAAACTAATAAGTTGATTAAAAGTGTTTAAGTTTGAAAATTATCTTTTTTAAGGCATAACAGATCATTATAAACTATGTTCTTTGATGGAAAGTTTAAAAAGGATAGAAAAATGAATATTATGGATTATATTAATTTTATTACAGGTACTAAAGGAAAATATTAAGGGTTATATTAATTTTATTGCGGTTACTAAAGGAAATATACCATTCATTAGAAACTAATCATATATCAATGAAAATATATGGGTTTATCAATGAAAATATATGGGTTTGGTAACATTACCCTTTTTCAATAGAAAAAAATAACAATACTACAAGGACTTTATAATGCTATTGTATTAGATTATAAACTCTTTAATAGCATTTAAACTTCACATAGATGATGAAATAAGAGCAAAAATAAAACAAAGAATATAAAACCAATATTTAACACAGTTGGCTGGGATGTTAAAAGATAAATTTATAAAAACTGGTGATGACTATGATAAGGAAGAAAAAGATAGGTTAACTATGTGATAGCAATGAAAAATTTCTTAGGTTGACAGCATTGAATAAAAATGTTTATATAATATGGTTTCTTTATTTATAATAATGTTACTATTATTGTTCTACAAAATTTTTATAGCTAACAATTATTAAACAAATGTATTATTATACAAATTATAGTATGTACTTATTTAAGTTTAATTATGTATTTAATAGTAAAGATGATAATTTTTACGTGGTATATAAATAATTTCAAACTTATTAAATAGAAAAACTTGTTTACATATATTGTCGAATAAATTAAAAAATATTAAATAGAGGATTTTAAAATGGTACGGGCATATACAAGAAGAGAGTATATAAGAAAAATTCCAGGTTCAAAAGTTGTTCAATATGATATGGGTAATTTATCCTATAAATTCCCAGTCACTATTAGTTTAGCTACTAAAAAACCAGTTCAAATTAGACACAATGCTTTAGAGGCAGCAAGAATAGCTTCTAATAGATATGTACAAAGAAAAGCTGGGAGATTAGGTTATCACTTAAAAATAAGAGTTTATCCTCATCAGATTGTAAGAGAAAATCCTATGGCTACTGGTGCAGGGGCAGACAGGGTGCAAAGTGGTATGAGGAATGCCTTTGGTAAGTCTGTTAGTTCTGAAGCTTTTCTTTCAAAGGGTCAAAGAGTTATATCTATCTATACAGATGCAAAAAATTTTGAAGATGGAAAAGAAGCATTGAAAAGAGCTTCTATGAAGCTACCAGGTCAGTACAGAATATTAATTGATAATGGTGAAGAGTTGATCAAATGACCTTTTTTAATTATTTATTTCTTTGAATTTAAAGTTAAACCTATTTCCAACAATTAAAAATTCGTATTGATTCATCTGATTTTTTACATGAGACACCATATTATTTTAAAATAATAAAATTTAAAAATAAATTTTAATCATAAGAAATTGATTTGTAGATTAGATTATAAAATTAAAGATTTTAAAAAGGTTAAATTATGTATGTTAAAAATTTTGAAGATATAAATAAGGAAGAAGTAGATATTGCTGGAGGAAAAGGAGCTAACCTAGGAGAATTAACTCAGGCAGGAATTCCTGTTCCACCAGGATTTGTAATCACTTCAGAAACTTATAAAAAATTCATGGATGTAACTGGAATTTTTGATAAGGTTATGGAATTATTAAAACCAATAGATGTTAACAATAATAAAGAGCTTCAAGAAGTAGCAAGACAAATTAAGTCATTAATAACATCAACTGAAATTCCTAAGGATATCCAAATAATTATTATAGAATCTTACAATGCTTTAGGTGAAAAAACAGGAGTAAATGAAACTGATGTGGCTGTTAGGTCTTCTGCAACTGCTGAGGACTTACCTGAAGCATCATTTGCAGGTCAACAGGATACTTTCCTTCATATTAGTGGTATTGATCAACTTTTAAAATATGTTAGAAAATGTTGGGCTTCTTTATTTGAAGCAAGAGCTATTTTTTACCGTGAAGAAAATAACTTTGAACACTCAAAGGTGTATATTGCTGTTGTTGTTCAGGAAATGGTCCCATCTGAGAAAGCTGGTGTAATGTTTACTGTTAACCCATCAACTGGTGAAGATGTAGCTTTAATCGAAGGTTCTTGGGGTCTTGGAGAAGCAGTTGTCTCTGGTATTGTTACACCAGATACTTATTATGTTGACAAGAAAACAAATGAAATCTTAAATTTTAGTGTTGCTGATAAAAAGAAGATGTTTATTAAAAAACCTAATGGAAGCACATATGAAGAAGATGTTCCTGATGATATGAGGAATAAAAGAGTTTTATCTGATGAAGAGTTAATTGAATTGAATGAAATGGGTAAAAGAATTCAAACTCATTATCAAGCTCCTCAAGATACAGAATGGGCTTTTTATAAAAATAAACTGTTTTTATTGCAATCAAGACCTATTACTACCTTAGGTAATAAATCAACATCTGATGACTCTGATGTGATAGGTGATAAGGAAGTTTTAATTAAAGGATTGGGTGCAAGCCCTGGATTAGGCTCTGGTGAAGTTAAAATCATTACTAAAATTCAAGAGTTAGATAAAGTTAAAGATGGAGATATTTTAGTCACCACAATGACAACTCCTGATATGGTTCCAGCAATGAAGCGTGCAGATGGAATTGTTACTGATGAAGGAGGAATTACTTCACATGCGGCTATTATATCAAGAGAACTTGGAATTTCTTGTGTGGTGGGAACAGGAAAAGGAACTTCTACTTTAAAAGAAAGCGATTTTGTAACAGTCGATGGTAAAAAAGGTTTTGTATATGAAGGAGAATTTAAAGCCCCTGCTGGAAGCCAAGATATTTCTCAAACAACAGCTCAATCTGTGTCTGCTCCAATTTTAACAGTAACAGATGTTAAAGTCAATGTAAGTATGGCTGAAGCCGCTGCTAAAGCAGCATCGACTGATGCTGATGGAGTAGGACTCCTTAGAACAGAACACATGATATTAGCCACAGGTGTTCATCCTAAAAAGTTCATCTTAGAAGGTAGAGAAAATGAACTCATTGACACATTAGTTGAAAATATTTTGAAGGTAGTAGATGTTTTCTATCCAAAAACTGTATGGTACAGAACGCTAGATGCTCCAACTGACGAGTTTCAAACCTTAGAGGGTGGAGAAAATGAACCACACGAACACAATCCAATGCTTGGTTGGAGGGGAATTAGAAGAGAATTGGATGAACCAGAAATCCTTGCAGCCGAGTTTAAAGCTGTTAAAAAGTTGCATGATAAGGGCTACACTAATATAGGTGTGATGATACCTCTTGTACAACATCCATCTGAACTTAAAAAAGCGAAAGAAATTGCTGAAAGTGTAGGACTTAGACCACATATAGATGTGGAATTTGGTATAATGGTTGAAACCCCAGGTGCAGCACTTATAATTGAAGAATTTATAGAAGTTGGTCTTGATTTCATAAGTTTTGGTACCAATGATTTAACTCAATACACTCTTGCAATTGATAGGAACAATGAACTTGTTTCTAAACATTATACTGAAGAGCATCCAGCTATTTTAAAACTCATTAAATATGTAATTGAAAGATGTAATGAAGCTGGTGTAACAACAAGTGTTTGTGGTCAAGCTGGCAGTATACCTAAGATCGTTGAAAAACTTGTTGAATTCGGAATTTCAAGTGTATCTTCAAATACTGATGCGGTTGCAGAGGTAAGACATACTGTTGCTAAGGCAGAACAAAAATTGCTCTTGAACTATGTCAGAAATAATAGTAAAAGAGATTAGATATTTTTAAATTGTCTTCGACAATAATCGAAGATTTTTTTGTTTTTAACTTTCAAACGAATAATCAAAGATTCTTCTAAATTGAAAATAGATGTTCAATATTGAAAAAAATAAAACAGCACTTTACACAGAATATATAGAAAACAAACATTCTTTTATAAATTTATTAATGAATAAGGAAAGATATCATGGGAAAATATGAAGAATTGTTATCAAGAGCAATTGACCAGTTACCTCCTGAAATTTTTGAGACAAAAAGGTTTATTGTTCCTAAAGCATATTCGAATATACAAGGAAATAGAACTTTTATTAAAAATTTCAAAGAAATATCTGAAAGTTTAAATAGGGATTCTCAACATGTTTTAAAATTTTTATTAAGAGAGTTAGGTACTGCGGGTAATTTAGAAGGTAGCAGAGCTATTTTACAAGGTAAATTTACTCATTATTTAATAAATGAAAGAATTGATGAGTATATTAAGAGATTTGTGTATTGTCAAGAATGTAACAGACCAGATACACAAATTATAAGAGAAGGAAAAACATTTATCCTTAAATGTTCAGCATGTGGTGCTAAAGCTCCTCTTAAAACATTATAATCATTTTCAGCTTTTAAAAATAAATAATTAAAAAGGTGAAAACATTTTCATTGAGAGTATTGAGAAAGTAAAGGAGGCAATGAAACTTCCAAAAAGTGTTAATATACTTGATACGACTTTAAGAGACGGTGAACAAGCTCCTGGAGTTGTGTTTACTGTGGATGAAAAGATTCAAATAGCTCAAAGATTAGACAAAATAGGAGTAAATAGTATAGAAGTTGGTTTTCCAAGAGTTTCTGATGCTGAAAAAGTATCAGCACGAGTTATAAAGGATTTAGGATTAAATGCTAATATTTATGGTTTAAGTAGAGTTTTAAAAGAGGATATTGATGCTTTGATTGATAGTGATTTAAGTTATATGCATACTTTCATTGGAACTTCAAAATTACATAGAGATTATAAGTTAAAAATGTCTAAAGAGGAGATTTTAGAGAAGGCTGTTTATGCAATTGAATATGGTAAAGATCATGGGATTAGTGTGGAATTTTCAGCAGAGGATGCTACAAGAACTGAGGAAGATTATTTAATGGATGTTTATAAGGCGGCTGAATCAGCGGGAGCAAATATTTTAAATGTTCCTGATACTGTTGGTATTTTATTCCCATCAGCAATAAAAGAGTTGATTACAAAAATCAAGGAAAACATTAAAATTCCTATTAGTATTCATTGCCATAATGATTTCGGATTAGCTGTTGCTAATTCTTTAATGGCTATTGAATCTGGAGCAAGTCAAGTTCATCTGACTATTAATGGAATTGGTGAGCGTGCTGGAAATGCATCTTTAGAGGAGTTTGTGGTTGCATTAAACATTGCTTATGGGTATGAAAATCTTAAAATTGATACAACTCAACTATTTAACTTATCAGAATTTGTATCTAAATTAACTGGGATTAAAATCCCTATTAACAAACCAATTGTAGGTGGGAATGCTTTTGCTCATGAGTCAGGGATACATGTTCATGGTGTTTTAGAAAATACTGCTACATATGAGCCAATAAGTCCTGAAATGGTGGGTCATACAAGAAAAATAGCTTTAGGAAAACATACTGGTGCAAATAGTTTAAAATCAAAATTGAATGAATATAATATCGAGGTTGATCAAAAACAATTTAATCAAATCTATAATCAGATAAAAACTCTTGGAGATAAAGGAAAAACTATAACTGATGCTGATTTAAAAGCAATAGCTATTACCACATTGGGAAAAGCAAATAAGGAATCAATAAAACTTTTGGGTCTTACAGTAATAAGTGGAGATACAGTATCAGCTACTGCAACCGTGAAGTTAAGTATTGATGGTAAGGTTGAAGAGAGATCAGAGATTGGTGTTGGACCAGTTGATGCTACATTAAAAGCTATTTCAAAGTTGGTTAAGGGATATATTGATGTTGATTTAGAGGAGTATAATATTGATGCTATTACTGGTGGTACTGATGCTTTAGCAGAAGTATTTGTCATAACATCAGATAGTGAGGGAAATAAAGCAACTGGAAGGTCAACTCAGGAAGATGTTATTTTAGCAAGTGTTGATGCCATATTAAACTCCATTAATAAAATAATAGCTATTAAGTAGCTTATATTTAATAAAGTTTTTTTTTTTAAAAAAGTTTATTATACATCTCTATTAAATCTAAAAACTCCCAATATAAAGAATAATGCTGTAAATCCTAATAAAACAACTATATCAATCCATATATCAACAATACCAGATCCTTTAATCATGATAGATCTCATGGAATCATTTAGATATGTTAAGGGACATATATAAGCTATTTTTTGGAAAATCCATGGCATGGTTTCTATTGGGTAGAAAACACCTGAGACAAACATCATTGGCATTGATAAAGGCATTACTATTTGTGTGTAATCTTCTTGTGTTGATGTTGATGCAGATATCATAATTCCAAACCCTACAAAACATAATGCACCTAAAATAAGCATTCCAATAGCTAACAATATACTACCTTTTATAACCACTCCAAATAATATAATAGCTGTTATAAGAAGAATAAATGCTCTTACTATTTCTATCGTGAGGTTAGAAAGTATTTTGCCTCCAACGACTGTACTAACACTTGTTGGGGTCATAAATAATCTTGCTAACTCTCCAGTTTCTCGTTCACCAGCTATTGATTGTCCCATACCCATCGCACATGAAAACATTAGTATCATTGCTAGAACAGCTGGAACTAGGAAATCTATATATTTAACATCACCGTAAATCCTATTAATTACTAACCTTACACTTTCCACGATTGAAACACCTGAATTCGTTCTGGAGTTTAACATGGAAATTTTTTCAATAGAAATCTTAGTATTTATTCCTGTAAACACTTGTTCTATTGCTGGCACCAATGCCTGACTTGCTATTTGATCTGAAGAATCCAAATATAGAGTCACATCTTTTCTTTGATCATCCCCTAAGTTATCGTAATTTTGAGGTAGAATTATGGTTGCTTTAACATCACCCTTATCCACTAATTGTTTTCCTGCCTCTACATCATCTGTAATATTCTCTATATTACAAATAGGTAGGTTATTAATCATATCTAATGTACTATTTGTTAACTCACCACTACTCATATTTACAATAGCTATTGGTACATGTTCAATTGAGCCCCCCATCCCATACCCAAACAAGGCAATCATAATCATCGGAAAAGCGAATATAGACACTAAACGTGGTTTATGTCTCCATAATGATAAAATATCTTTTTTAAACATCCAAAAAAATTTTTTTAGCTCCATCAAAATCACTCCACTCCTTTAGAGGTTAAATCAAAAAATACATCTTCTAAAGATGGGTCAGTAGTTGATATGGATGATATTACTCCTCCATCTTTAAGTATAATAGATATTACTTCACTTATTCCTTCCCTATGAGAAAATTTATCAACATCAACTGTTAACCTTCCTTTAGCATCATGAGAAGATTTTAAATCATAAACAAACGATAAATTTTTAATTTTTTCAATAGTTTCATCGCTTAACCAATTTTCCACCATGATACTTAGTTCAACCGTTAACTCGGGTTTATCATCACCTACATTTAAAATATTACTCTTTATACTATTTTCTTTTTCTTTCATTAAATTATCTTTAAGTATTTGAGGAGTGTTAAATGCAACTAAATGACCTTTATCCATGATTCCAATATTTTCGCAAAGTTTATCAACTTCGTACATGTCATGGGAACATAAAACAATTGTATGACCATCATCATTTAGTTCTTGAATTAATTCCCATAATACTGTTTTAGTTGTAGGATCAAGACCAATAGTTGGTTCATCTAAAAATAGTATATCTGGGCTATGAACTAAACTTGCAACCACAGAAACTTTTTGTTTTTGACCTCCAGACATTTGCTTTACAAGCTTATTTTCAGCATATTTAATATCTAACAGTTCCATTAACTCATCAATTCTATCCTCTTTAATGTTTTTATCAATCCCATAATAATCAGCACATAGACTCACATTTTCTCTTGCAGTCAAATCTTTATACAAACTAACTAGCTGAGGAACCATTCCAATTTTATTTCTAACTTGATTAGGTTCTTTTCTAATATCATAACCAGATACTTTAGCTGTTCCAATTGTAGGCTTGATCAAACATGTTAACATTTTTATTGTACTTGTTTTTCCAGCACCATTGGGTCCTAAAAACCCAAAAATACTTTTATTTTTTATTTTCATGTCTAAGCTATTAACGGCTAAAAATTTACCATAATTTTTAGTAAGACCTTTAGTTTCAATCGCATATTTCATATTCTCACATTCAATTATTTCACTTAGAGGCTGTTGTGCAATTCAAATATTTAAATTTTAATTCAAATAGATGTTTTTTTTTATTAAAATTGTTCAATTAGAAAAATGAATTTTTTTTTTATTAAAATTAAATAATTTATAAACTTTCATCAATTTTAATATTTGATTTAAAATTATAATTAATTTTTGGTTAAATAATTGTGCAATAGTGTTAAGACAGTTTAATTTTCACTATTTTTTTCAAATATGACATTTTGAAAATTTTCATATGATTTCTTTTTGTGAAATTTCAATTTATTTTCTGCATTTATTTATATGAATACAATACCACAGGTAGTGTACTTTTATATTACTTAAGTTTTATATAGTAGTTATGCCCATAAATATATACATAAAAAAATTGAGGTGTTTATTTATGGGTAAACGTGGTCCTAAACCAAGTTTTGTGAA
>JAISZW010000002.1 GCA_031284445.1 Candidatus Methanovirga basalitermitum
TTTTATCTATATGAATTTAACTTTGTTTAAAAATTCAAAGTAGTTCAAGATTAATTTTTAAATTTAAATAAGTTTTAAGATGTACTTTTTGAAACTACTATAATATACCTTTCAGATTCACCAGATACATTTTTTCATGTCTTGAATTTTTCATGAAAATGAGACACCTTGTTATATTTAACTATATTATTTTTATTACTTTGTAGTGTATGTGTGTTAGTATGTAAAATAGCTTATTGGAAAAGTGTATATAGTATGATATTCTTATTATATAGTCATTCTGGAAAAATTTATCATTTTATAAAGGATAAATATCCAATATAATCTATTTAAATTTGATTTAAAGAATTTTTATAAGTATAATTAATATTAATAATTGATAAACATTATCACTATAATTATGAATAATAATTTGATTAATCGTGAGAAATGCCCATTTTGTGGTGAATCCAATAATATACATTGGGTATTATATCCATCACAAGATATAAAGACGTTTAAGTGTGGTGCATGTCGTCGTTTTGGTTCTATGAATATGACATTTAGCACCTAAAAATTTTAATCCAGTAAAAGCTATTGATGAAATACATTAAGTCAAAGATAATAATGGAAAGATGAAGAATATAAAAGCAAAAATTGAGATCGACAGAAAATCCAAAGAGATAGACGAAAAGATTAAGAATTACTGTGATGAATTAGGAATTGAGGCACCTATCAACAAAACAATTGGGAGACTCAACAATCAACAAAACATTTTTGCATTAAACCTTTCTTGAAGTTTTTCCAATCTTGTAGTTTTTCTTCTAAAATATCTATTTTTTCATCAACATTTGAAAGAAAATAGCTATTTTTTCTTGTTCTTTTATTGATGGAACTTTAATTTTATTTATCCATTCTGACTTAAAAATTCCCTTAATTCATCTTCAATTTTAGAAATTTCACCAGTACCAAGATGACCAAAATCAGAATCATATCTAACCAGCTTAGAGTTCTTTATCATTCCACGCATTGGAACAGCATCTAAATCAGAAGGAAAATATTGATCTTGATTAATGGCCACTATCAACATCTTAGCTACTATTCTATCAAGCTCATTTTCTATATTATTCTTTTATTCCTTAAAAAAAAATAGGAATAAATTAGTACTGTTTGATAAGATTATTTATATCTGTGAATGAATATAAACTTAGATCTTATATAAAACTATTCTACGAGAAGATAAACTATTAAAATCTACTTAAAAATGTTTATATTACCAATCAATGTTTTCATAACTTTGCTTAATTCTTTTATCATCTACTTTACTGTAAATTTGAGTTGTAGATATATTACTATGACATAAAAGCTGTTGAACCTCATTTATTGGTCTATTACTATAATTTAAGAGGAAAATCGTGAAAGAATGTCTGAAAGTGTGGGGGGTTAGCCTTTCTTCAAAATTGGTTTGCTTACTTTCCATTGCAAAGTCGTCTATCTGTAGCTATTGCATATTTCTTAACAATTTTTTGAACACTTCGTTCACTTAATATACTCCCATTTTTATTGGTGAATAAATATTCTGACTCATTATAACTGTTATTTTTTTATTGTTCTCTTATAAATTGTGGTGTTTATAAGTTTAAGTGTTTTATCATCAATATAAACTGTCCTATCTTTACCTTCATAAACATAAATAGCTATTGCTTTTTTAACACTATTCATATTCAAGTCTTGTTTCTTTAAATTACAAAGTTCGGAGACTCTAAGTCCTGTTCTATATAAAGTTTGGATGATGGCTTTATCTCTGATCAATTCTTTGGGAATGGTTTTTAACACTTCGTTTACTTCTTCTGGTTATTTTCCTTTAAATATCTGACGAAGTAGTCATTAGTATACCTATAATTCTTTATAGTGATTTTTGAAAGGTTTCTCAACACTTCTAAATCATCACAGTAGTCATTCAACTGTGATTGGAGATATTCAACATTGACCATCTTTACCAAACCATTAATTTTTTTCTATTGTATATTGTTATAATCCTTATTTTTTAAATTAATATGATATAAATATAATTAATTCTTTTTAAAGATATTTTAAGTCTATGAAAACTAAAATATACTTATTTCTTTTCGATAAGATTTATTTCTTCATCTGTTAGCTCATATAATTCGTAGACTAACTTATTTATTTCTTTATCATTGCTGGTTATTTCATTTTTTAAAGGTTGTATAATGTTTAAACTTGATTGGTATTCTTCTTCTAAAAGATCTTTTTCTTTCCTTGTGATTTTTTTATTTTGTTTTTTCACTTCTTTATATAACTCATCAAAGGAAAGACTCCAATAACTTAATAATTTTTTAGTTAATTTTCCTACTTTAAAATCGCTTATTAAATATTTTTGGAAAGAAGTCTTTTCATTACTAATTTTTTTATGCAAATCAAGGATTTTAATACCATACTTTCCTAATATTTTTTGTTCTGCAAGAGAAGGAATTATTAATGGTAATTGTTCCATAAAAATTTTACTATATTGCATGGTTTTGTTTCCAAGTTTAGATGCTATGAATCTCATTTGAAAATGGATAAGATTAGAATTCAATAATGTTAATAAATAATACAAATCAATACTATTATCCTTTAATGTTAATATGAAAAGAGTTTTAAGTGGATAGTATCCATTCTTATCTATTGTGAAACCAGGTCCTGATGATATTTCTGGATAAATAATTTTAGGTTTCTGGAATTCTTCATAATAATTTACGGTATCTTGTATTTCATACCATTCATATTTGCCAGGTTTTCTACCAATTTTTTGGTCTTCATTTTTAGGAGTCAGTTTTTCATGGAATTTATATAAATAATCATGGATTATAGGATATTCTTTGATATCTATCCCGTTTCTTGTGAATATTATATACCCTTCTTCCTTATTAATATTATATCTTTTAACATCCCTTCCTCTGAGTACTGGCTTAATAATCTCGGTATTTTTAGGGTCTTTACTTATTAATTCTTCATAAGTTTTTTTATTGATTATGAATGCTTCATCTAAACCCGTTAAAATACCACGATTTATATTAATATCTGATAATTTTTTTAATGGTATTCCTTTCTTAAATATTTTATCTCTTAGGTTTAAAATTTTTGGGTGTGTGAAAGTCCAAGCATCCTCATTTAATCTGTTTTGATCTAATTTAAAATTAGTTTTCCTTTTATTTACTAGGATATCTTCATTGTTCCTGTTTTTATTTATTATGATAATACTTGAATCAACACTAACATCATGGAAAACTTCTAAACCAGTAAAATCTATATAATTAGTAATATTATATTGTAATAAGAACTCTCTAAGTTTTCTACCATAATTTACTCTTGTGAATGTGTTACTACTTATAAAACCTAAATATCCATCCTCTTTTAATAGTGTTAATCCTTTTTCAAAAAAATAGGTGTATAAGTCATTCACACCTGTATGAACTGTATAATGCTCACTAAAATATGGTTTATATTCTTTAATTTTTTCTTGTCTTACATATGGTGGGTTGCCAATGATAATATCAAAACCACCATGGGTCATGACTTCTTTAAATTCCTCTTCCCAGTTGAATGGATGATCCGTGTGATTTGAATCATCTATTAAACTGTTACCACATTTTATATTTTTATCTAAGTTTGGTAGTTTTATTCCTTTTTGAGCTACTTTTAAAAACAATCCTAATTTTGTTAATTCAATTGATTCTTTATTTATATCCACACCGTAGATGTTGTTTAACAGGATCTTCCTACGATTATCGATGTTGTTAAAAATTTCTTTTAGATTTTCTTTATTATAGGATTTAGTTCTCATTTTATGTATTGCTCTGTGAATATCTAATAATATGTCTGTTGCTTTATTTAAGAACGCTCCACTTCCACATGCAGGATCACATATTCTCAGCTTCTTTAGCTTATCCTCTAAAATATCTAATTCCTCTTCATATTCTTCTATTAGTTGTTTGATTAACGATTTAGAAGAGTTTTCCTGTAGTAGTATAATGGAGTTTTCCTCTGAGGGTGTTTTCATTAGTTTCCTTATTATTGTGTTTTCGCATATAATTCTTGTTATTGTTTCTGGTGTGTAGTAAACACCATCTTTTTTTCTTTTGGATGTGTTTTCTTCTTTTAAATGTTCAATATCACTTATACTGTTTTCGAATATGTGACCGAGTATGTTGACATCTATTTCACTATCAAAGTCGAATGATGATATTACTAATAGGTTATGGTAGATTTGATTGATTTGTGGGTATTGTTTTAATTCATTGGTGATGATGTATTTTTGTTCAGGGAAATTATATTTAATCGTTATGTCTTTATAGAAGTTTGGGTCTTCTATTTTGTCTCTTATTTTTAAATGGCTGAGGTCTTCAATGAATAATCCTCCATTATAGTCTGTTATTCCTTTTTCAGGGTTTCCATCATATAAATCTATGAATAATCCATTTATTCTATACCATATTTCATTTCTTCTAATGTTATGATTTCGTATGGGTAATAATATTTCTTTAGTGCTTGTTTCATCTGGTAGTAGGTTTTTATCCTCTGCAAAGCAGATGAAGATGTATCGGTTCAGTATTAGTTGAGCATACGTAATAGCTTCATCTAGAGTGATTGGGTTTACATGTTCTAATTCTTTTATTAACATTAGTCTTGTTTGACTGTATAATTTGTAGAATTCGTTTTCTAGCTTGTAATCAGCAGCGAATAATCCATCTTTATCATATAATTTATCTAAAATGTCTTTTATTATGGTGGATTGTTTACTGAATACTAATAAGAAGTCTTTTAGTGTGTTTTCGTTGTGTTTTAAATCATCAAGGTTAAATTGTATGTATTTATCTTGTGATCGGTGATTGTATAGGCGGAATTCATAGTAGTTTGATACTATGAACCATTTTATTGATTCTTTTTTATTAGCATAATTGGAAGCTTGTTCTACAGGAGATAAACCACCATGATAAGGTTTATCAAGATTCACATCGGCACCTTTCAACTCTATTGGAATGTAGGGTTCTCCATTTTTCATTATCATGAATTCAACATTACGGGGACCTAAAGGGTAGCTGAATTTAAAATCAAGTTCAACTTTATAACCTAATAGCTTTTTTAAGATTATTTCATTAAAGCCCATGTAGTTGCTCGTCTCGTTTTTTAATTTTCCTGACTCGTATCTCTTAAACCAATCATTTATTGCTTCTTTATGCAGATTCCCAAATTTAATATCCTTCCCATACTTTTTATATGCATTATTTAATCTTAAAAGACTATTTTTAATCATTCAATTATACTCCATTGTTCTCATGTATTCAATGATCATTTTCATTTTAGATAAAATATTTACCTTTTTCCTCTAATTCTAAAACTATTACCTTTTTCCTCTAATTTTAAAACTATTACCTTTTTCCTCTAATTTTAAAACTATTACCTTTTTCCTCTAATTTTAAAACTATTACCTTTTTCCTCTAAATTCTAAAATCGATCTTTAATTAATACTTATGCATATAATCGTAATTATTTATAATGTTCATAATATTAATAATATATATAATGTTAAAACAATAGTTATTATATGTTTAGGAGTTATAGTTATGGAGGGATTGAATGATTGAAATTAGATTTCATGGTCGTGGAGGACAAGGTTCTGTTACTGCAGCAGAAATTTTAGCAAAAGCTGCATTTGAAGATGGCAAATACTCTCAAGCTTTTCCTTTTTTTGGAGTTGAGCGAAGAGGGGCTCCTGTTATGGCATTTACAAGAATAGATGATGAACCAATAGATGTAAGATATCAAATTTATAATCCTGACTACGTATTAGTTCTTGATGATGGTTTAATTGATGTTGTAGATATTTATTCTGGATTAAAAGAAAATGGGCATGTTTTAATTAATACAACTAAGAAAGAATTATGTTCCAACAAAGGTACTACAGTAATCGATGCAACAGGTATCGCATTGGAGAATATTGGTGTCAACATTGTTAATACTATTATGCTTGGATCATTTGCAAAGGATAGTGGAGTAATCAGTATAGATTCCCTTATTAAAGTTATTGAAGATACTTTCTCAGGGCGAATCGCTGAAAAGAATATAAAAGCAACTCAATTTGTTTATGATCAGATTAAATAAAAAGGTGATTAAATGGAATCTAAAGGCGGAGTAGTCTTCAATCCAGGGAGTACACGAGCAAATAAAACTGGGAGTTGGAGGACATTTAAACCAGTACTTGATAAAGAAAAATGTAACGATTGTGATAATTGTATTATGTTCTGTCCAGATGGTGCTATAAACAAAAATCATGATATTGATTATGATTATTGCAAAGGATGTGGAATATGTGCAGAAGAATGTCCAGTAGAAGCAATAGAAATGGAGAGAGAATAAAATGGTGATGAAATGGTAAAAAAAGTTATTACATCAAATCAAGCTGTTGCTGAGGCAGTTAAACTATCTAAACCAGATGTTATTCCAGTATATCCTATTACACCTCAGACAACAATATCAGAATATCTTGCCCAATATGTGGCAGATGGAGACATTGATTCAGAGTACATACGTGTTGAATCTGAGCATAGTGCTTTAAGTGCATCTGTTGGTGCTTCAGGGGCTGGAGTCAGAGTATTTACAGCTACATCATCACAGGGGCTAATGTTAATGCATGAGATTATATTCGCTACTGCTGGAATGAGGTTACCTATAGTCATGGCAAATGCTAACAGAGCTATTTCAGCACCGATTAATATTTGGAACGATCAACAAGATTCAATAGCTCAAAGAGATTCAGGATGGATACAACTTTATGTTGAAAATGCTCAAGAAGCTCTTGATACAGTACTACAAGCATATAAAATATCTGAAAATGAAGACATTCTTCTTCCAACAATGGTTTGTTTAGATGGTTTCTATCTAACCCATACTGTTGAACCAGTAGAAATCCCTGATCAAGATAAGGTAGATAAATTTTTACCTAAATATCATGGAAAATATTCGTTCTTAGATCCAAAACAACCTGCTTCTATTGGTACACTTGCAGATACTGAGCATTATATGGAGATTAGGTACCAAATTGAAGAGGCTATGGAAAAAGCTATTAATGTTATAAAAAATGTAGATATTCAATTTAAAGAGGATTTTGGAAGAACATACGGCTTAGTTGATGCTTACAAATGTGAAGATGCTGATATAGTGTTAATGGCTATGGGTTCTATTTGTACAACATTAAGATATACAGTAAATCAATATAGAGAAAAAGGAGAAAAGATTGGTTTATTAAAAATAAGGTCATATAGACCTTTCCCTGTAGAAGAAATTAAAGATGCTTTAGGAAATGTTAAAAAGGTTGGTGTATTGGATAAAAATATTGCTTTTGGCATTGGAGGAGCATTATATGCGGACATCAAAGCAAAAACAGATATTGAAGCTTATGGTTTTATAGTTGGACTTGGAGGAAGAGATATAAATCCTAAAGAAATGGATGAAATCATTGAAAAAACTAAAAATCCAGTTAAAGATGTAAGTTGGATTGGACTTAAGGAGGCATAAAATGAAAATACCTGAAGAAGAATTATTAGCTCCAGGACATAGAGGATGTGCAGGTTGTGGAGCTACAATAGGGGTTAGATTAGCTCTTAAAGCATTAGGTAGGAATACAATAGCTATTTCTGCAACAGGTTGTTTAGAGGTTATAAGTACTCCTTTTCCAGAAACTGCTTGGGAAATACCATGGATACATGTTGCCTTTGAAAATGCAGGAGCTGTAGCTTCTGGTGTTGAAAGAGCAATGAAATCGAAAGGAATGGATGATGTAAATATTGTTGCATTTGGTGGTGATGGTGGAACTGCAGATATTGGGTTTCAATCACTTTCTGGAGCTATGGAAAGAGGTCATAATTTAACATACATATGCTATGATAATGAAGCATATATGAATACTGGAATACAGAGGAGTGGATCAACCCCTTATGGTGCATCAACTACAACATCCCCGACAGGAAAGAAAAGTTTTGGTGAGGATAGACCTAAAAAAAACCTACCACTAATAATGGCTGCTCATGGAATACCTTATGTGGCTACTGCATCTATTTCTTATCCAGAAGACTTCATGAGAAAAGTTAAAAAGGCATCAAAAATTGATGGTCCTTGTTACATCCATTTAAATCAGCCATGTACTACAGGTTGGGGTTATGAACCATCAAAAACCATAGAATTAGGAAGATTAGCTGTTGAAACTGGATTATGGATGTTATATGAAGTAGTTAATGGAGAGTTTAAGTTAACCTACAAACCTCATATTAGAAAACCAGTTAAAGAATATTTAAATGTTCAAAAAAGATTTAAACATCTACAAGATACAGAAATAGAGAAAATTCAAGAATATGTAGATCAACAGTCTGAAAATTTGGGAATGTAATGGAGGGTTAGCTTTGGAGAAAATAACATTGAAATCAGATTTATGTGATGGTTCCTTAGATTGTGAACACATTTGTGCTGGACTCTATGGAACATCAAGAATCAGTATTAAAGAAGTTGATTCTAAGCATTATCATATTTTATGTCAACAATGTGAGACGGCTCCTTGTGTGCTTATATGTCCAACTGATGCAATGAAGCGAGATAAAATTAATAGTGATGATTGTATTGGTTGTGGATTATGTGTAATGGTCTGCCCATTTGGTGCTGTTCATATGTATGATAGAAAAGCTAGCAAATGTGACAGATGCAAGGGAATTGATGAAGAACCAGGATGTATACGATCCTGTTCTAAAAGAGCTCTTGAATTAGTAGATACAGATATGCTCACAGCACAAAAACAAGAAAAATACTTGAATAAAGTGGCTGAAATGGAAAAAAGACCTAAGACGAGTTTTATTGATGTTATTAGAACCGTTACAAAATCAAATGAACTTTTAAACAAAAAGTGAGGTCATATAAATGAGAGAGTTGATTGCAAACCATGAACTCTGTATTGGATGCATGAAATGTGAAAGAAACTGCCCACAAAATGCTATTAGAGTTTACGATAGAATTTCATTGTTCTGTTTGCATTGCAGTCCAGAAAAAGCACCTTGTTTAAATGTATGTCCAGAAGGAGCTATAAAAGAATTGGGTGGAGCTATCACTATAGATGCAGATATATGTATAGGTTGTGGAATGTGTAAAGATGTATGTCCAATTGGAGCAATTTCAATGGATATTGATGGATTAGCAACTAAATGTGATCTTTGTATTAATGAAGATAGTCAAAGATGTATTGATAACTGTCCAACAGGAGCATTAATCAATGATTCCAGTAAGATAGTTAATGCAAAACAAAGTAAATTCATTGAAGAGTTAAAAAAAATAGGTGTCTCCAAAATTCCATGATAAATTTATGACATAGACCAGAAAAAAATTACTCGGGTTCTTGTCCTTTAACATCCATTGAGTATGTATCATATTTGTCTATAAACAGGTTTAGTCCTGTGCGGTGTTTTTTACCACATTTATTACAAATATAGGTTTACATTTACTATATGGTTTTTGTTGAGGTTTCTTTGATTTATAATATTTTTTACTCAGTTTTCCTGATTTGCAATTTTTATCCTGCAATAAGATCTATATAACAGATTTAAGCTCTTTAACAATCAATTTTAGTGTTGAATCCTAATTTTTCTTCGGTTGCTCGGTTGATTGTCTTAGCATAGTTTTGAATGTCCAAATTATTTTGTCGGCCCCCTTGTGGTATGCTGAGACATTTCCATTGGATGTAGATCCAGATCTTGATCAGTAAAAGACCTAATCCTATCTATAAAAGTCTTAGTTCTGGTTTTTTTTGTGATAGTGTGTGTTTTTGCTTGGTTCATTAGTCTGTAGCTGGATTCTATTGCAGACGTTTTCTATATTCTTTAAATGTATTTTTCAGTAGCATATCCATCTTGTATACTGCATACGCGAAATATTTTATTCCTTTTTCTTTATATTTTCATTTAGAGTATTTAACTACTACATTAACTTGGGAACTGGCTTTGTTTTCTTTTGAATGCATTGTATAATTTGTAGTGTAGGTTTTCTGACCTTTTAATAGATTTCATATTCCTCCGCTGGATCCTCTTTTCACACGAGGGATGATGAAAGGTGTTTTTAGTTTTTTTAGATAGTTTATTACTTCTACGATGAAGAATTCTCTATCAAAGTAAAGTGCTTTAATTTTAAGTCCAATAGTTTGGATTTTTCACAACCTCCATTTAATGATTCTAATTTAAGATGAAAATTACTTTTTTAGGAAGTTTTCAACTAACGTTCTTGTTCCATTTAATGATTCAATTGTGATGTCTTTAGGCATAGAACCTATTTTACCACCCACATCTTTTAAGATATTTGAACCATCACCTAAAAACATTCCTTCACTTACAATTCCAAGGATGTTCATTGGAGGTAAGATAGCTATTCCAACACGATTTCCTTCTTTAACACTTAGATCATTAGTGATAACCTTAATTGCATGCTTATTAATATCTACATTGGTGACCATTAGATTGTTTCTGTGTTTGCTGATGCTCATTATCTCTCCAACAAGAATATCTACTCCAACTATTGGATCAAGAATTGAACCTAAACCAATTCTTTCTTTTAAATTTAGGATTGTTCTAATGAAAAATTTGACTTTTGCAATGTTCTCCTCCACTTTTTCTTTTTCTTTTTTAGGAGTTCTATTTAGAAATTTATTAGCCCAATTATTTCCACCTAAATACTCAATAACTTCTTCAATCTTTTTTTTTAAATTATTTATCTCTTGAGCATTTATTAAATCTTTAGGGTCTAAATAAGAGTATTTTAGGGTTTGAAAATCGCTATTCATGCTTTCTGCAATTTCGAGAACCATTTTTTTATTCCAATGACCTCTAAAACTTCCACTATTTACTGTTCTTTTATGCAATTCCTTTGATTTTTGAGCCACTAATATTCTATAATCCTTTGTTGTATCCCACATCTTATCACTTTGTTACTATGATAAATCGTCAATTGATCATACAATTAGATATAACTATAATTTAATCTTTGATATTCTATTCATGGCTTTTTTAGTGTTTTTTAAGCTATTAAATGCGGTTAATCTTAAGTAACCTTCACCATTTAACCCAAATCCTGAACCTGGTGTTCCAACAATATTGGCTTCATTTAAAAGTAGGTCGAAGAAATCCCATGATTTCATATTGTTTGGGGTTTTTACCCAGATATATGGAGAATTGACTCCACCGTAGACATTTAAGCCTAAATCAGATAGACTACTTCTAATTATCTTAGCATTTTCCATATAGTAATCAATATTTTCTTGGATTTCTTTTCTACCTTCAGGCGAAAAAGTAGCTTCGGCTGCCCTTTGCACAGGATATGAGACACCATTGAATTTTGTTGTTTGTCGTCTATTCCATAATTTATTTATAGAAACCTTATCACCATTTGAACTGAATCCATTAAGTTCTTTTGGAACGATCGTATATGCACAACGAGTACCAGTAAATCCAGCAGTTTTTGAAAAACTTTTAAGTTCAATAGCTACTTCCTTAGCACCGTCAATTTCATAAATACTATGTGGAACATCACTTTCAGTTATAAATGATTCATAAGCAGCATCGAAAAGAATGATAGAATTGTTTTTATTTGCAAAGTCTACAAATTTGGATAATTGATCTTTGTTTAGTGTTATTCCAGTAGGATTATTTGGAAAACAAAGATAAATTAAGTCGACAGGTTTTTTTGGAAGTTCAGGAACAAAATTATTCTCTTCAGTACATGACATATAAACTATGGAACTATAAGTCCCTTCAATTGTAATTGAACCTCCTCTACCAGCCATAACATTTGTATCTACATAAACTGGATAAACAGGGTCAGTAACACATACTTTGTTATCTAAACCAAATATTTCTTGTATGTTTCCTGCATCACATTTGGCACCATCACTAATAAAAACCTCATCAGTATCTATACTAACACCATTTGGATTGAAGTCATTTTTTATAATTGATTCTGCTAAAAAAGAATATCCTTGTTCTGGACCATAACCTCTGAATGATTTAGAGTCTCCCATTTCGTCTACTGCATCTTTAAAAGCTTTTATAACAGTTTTTGCTAATGGTTTAGTAACATCACCTATACCCATTTTGATTACATTTTTCTCAGGATTTTTTTTTTGAAAATTTTCTAATCTTCTTGCTATTTCTACAAACAAATAGCTATCCTCTAATAGAAGGTAATTGTCATTTATAGTTATACTCATACTACTCCTCTTCATTGAATTGAACTACTATGGATAAAGTTGGAGATTTTTATTCATAGATCGTCTGTCTAACCGTTTTTGTGAGCAGGAATCCCGTTGTCACTATGGAAGTTAGTTCCTAACTCCTCACTAAAAAAATTTTTTACTTGCTTTTTGCTGATGTTTATAGCTACATTTTGATCTCTTGGAAGAATGTTATGGCAAGAAGGACAAGTCCATTTCTTAGTAGACAAACCTAAATTCTTATTGATATATCCGCAAACATAACATATTTTACTTGTATTGTTTTTATCAACACGGATAACTTTACTATTTTTATACCAATCTAATTTATATTTTATCTTTGATATAAACATTCCAACACGATACCATGACTTTCTGACTTTACTTCTACTTTTATCAATCATATCATGAAATGATTTGAAATTTATATCTTCAATACCTATAAAATCGTACATATTCACTATTTTAGAACTTGTTCGATGTTTTCATTCATTGATAAGGTTAGATTTGTATTTTTTTAGTTTATCTATCTTGTTTTTATGCTTATACCAATTTTGTAATGTACAGTTTTCTTAGAAAGTTTAGTATTGAGCTCATTTATTGTTGGTAGGTTTCTCATTGGTCTCTGGATGTACTTCGTGGTTGAAATCATTGCAAAAACATTACTCTTTCAAACCAGTCCTAAACCTCTTCCAGTTGAGTTTTTTCTAACTACTATTATCTCCTTGAAGATAATAGAAGCATAATACCTATTATTTTTCATACTAATCGTCACCTGAGCTATTTTTTGATTCCTATATTCATAAGATAAACCTCTAAAAAGAACTCCATTTTTTTAGTTTTAGGTAGTATAATTCTATTACCTTCTATTTTCACTTTTTGATTTGTAGTATAATTTTTGTTTACTACTTCATGAAAGATTTGAATTTCATGAATCTTCTATCATATCTAAAACACTTATGGAAAAAATCAATATCAGACTTATTAGGATAAAGTCTTACTTTCATTCCTTCAGTTACTTCTTTAACCGTGGATACCTTGTCTTTGTACATATTGATTGATAATATCCATTGTAACACCGCCTGTACTTGCTAAAAAATATCCTATTTTCCAAAAACCACCTTTATATATTTTTTCTTTGATTTTAGGATATTCTTTCTTCACTTTCCTTGAACTAACTAATTTATAATTTTGAACAAATTTTTGTAAGTTTATATCGGCTGTTGAACTAAATAGTATATGTATATGATCTTCTTCTTTATTATATTCATTCAATTCTATATTCCATACTTCTGATAATTCTATAAATATTTTTTTCAATCTTGCTGATATTTCATCAGTTATCACTTTCTTACGATACTTAGTTACTAAAACTAAATGATAATTGAGTGATAATATTGAATGTGTAGTTTTATTATAATCGTTCATAATAATAATATATTTTTATTATATATAAACTTATCGATTTTAGGTACCATTTTTGTATCAATGGATAAATCAAAGATTATATCCATCGAATTAAAAATGGTTATAAGTGAAATTTATTATTAAAAATATTAATTCAATGTTTAAAAATTCAGCTATTTCCTTAACTAAATTTAGAAATATGCACAGGATAATTATTTAAAATCATTACAATAGGCTTTTCATCAGATAAATCATCTTTCACAACCATTCTTTGTTTAATTTTGGATATCTATTTGTTGTAGTTTATTATCCATAGTTCTCTCTGTTTTTATTTTCTCTATTCCTCATGATCTATTTCTGCATTTAAATTGTCTTTTTCGCGCCCATGTGTGCTTTGTCAAAAATTTTGGTGATAGGTCTAAAAATCATCAGGATCATGAAACGGATTTTCTATTTCTTAATGTCCATCTAATCCTGCCAAATTTTGAAGCCCTATCCAAACCTTCATCAGTTCTATAAATCTTCTTTTCCTTTAGGTAGTGCAACACCATGATAACACTCAATTTGATTGTTAGTATACTCTGGGTAAAAAGCATGTCTTGTGATTAATTCCCATATTAAGATTCTTACCTAATCGTTTCACAAAATTTGATATTACTGAAGGTAAATGATCTATACTATTAAACAACAAATTAAACCTTCTTTTCGCATTTTTTTCATTCCAACAATCAAGAACCATCCCCCCAAAGATCCTGTCTTTATAATTATCCTATTATTTCAACTCCTTTTCTTTCCTTTTTTCTTTTTCAATCCCTTAAGTCTCTTCTTATTCTTCTTTTATTTTCAGCCTTGAAAATTTAGAAGAATCTTCGATTCTTCGTTTCACCTTGTTTAATGTTTTGTTTAAATCTTGCATTAGGTTTTGATTTAAATAGAATATTGCAAAGTTGATGTGGTGTATTTAAGCTATCAACAATGGAGCATAAGATTTATCACCATATGATACCATTCCTTTAATATTAATGCCTTTTAGTGTGTTTTTGATTGTTTTTTCATTGAAATCAGAGTTTAAATACTTTCTGCAGGTATTATTTCATCGTTTAGGATGATATTTGTCCCAATATCCATCATCACAGATTTAGCTTTTTCATCCATTAACTACTGGAAACTCTTCAATCGCAATAAACACCACTTAACTCATATTCATCATATTATGGTCTTTTTTTCTAACTTTTTCAGATTTGAGTCGGTTTTCCTGTAGAAATTTAAAATAGTTTTCCTTGATGGACTATCGTCATGGTTATTATTTATCTGCTCTGATACCTTTTTAAAAGACTTGTAACCAATTAAAGTTTGATCATATGGTTCATTCCTGATTTTTTCTCATAATTACAATATTTAGGGACAATATAATCAATGTTATGTGATAGTACCTAAATTCACTATTTGAGCATTTATACTTTTGAACTTGGACTGAATGCCTGTTTATTGATTAATCTTTCACGGTATGAATTCCTATATAATTTACATCCACATTCAGGGCATTTTAAATCTTCACCATCCCCATATATAACAAAAACTATTTTATTGATGAAATTTAATAATCTTTAGACTAAAAAGGATTCTACATTTGGTTTAACCCATAATATGTCTTCTTTTAAAATTACATCACCTTTAAATATGTTATCAACATTATGCACATTACTTTTTTTTCACTATTTGCAAATATTTTTATATCACATGGAATACTAACTTCTAAATAATTATCAGATTGTTTAGTTATATTATACCCATAACCAGAATCACCAACCATATTAAAAATCATATAGTTGGATATATAATAATATCCACCAACTAAAGCAATTGTTACTAAAACACCTACCAAGATATAGGTGTTAGATTTTTAACAAAAATCGAAGCATGAATAAACTTTATCTTCCATGTTTTAAGGCTTTAATCATGCTGTTTTTTAGAAGTACATTTTTATATTGGAATTTAAATTAAAATACTTAATATACAATTTTGATATAGTATAACAAATAAATATTTAAGCTCCGTTGAATATGCAAAAAATAACTTATAGTAAAAATACTTTAAAACAAAATCCAAATGTTTAATGAGTATTTTTAACATTTTTAAAGAATTTTTTTATTTTTTAAAGTTAGAAACGGGAAATCAAAGATTTCCCTAAATTCACTTTGCGAATAAACAGAAAATCAAAGATTTCCCTAAATTCACTTTGCGAATAAACAGAAAATCAAAGATTTCCCTAAATTCACTTTGCGAATAAACAAAAAATCTTTGATTTTTCTAAATTCACTTTGTGAATAAATCTATGATTTTCTTTATTGAACTTGTTCAATTAGAAAGTATATGACTTTCTTTACTTAAAACTTGTTTTAAGTTAGAAAACGAAGTTTTCTTTATTTTAAAGCTTTAATAATTCTATTCATTGATATTTATAAGATTTCAACTACCATTATCAGAATAAAAGCCCTTAAAAATCTATCTAAATTTTGTCCAAGAT
>JAISZW010000007.1 GCA_031284445.1 Candidatus Methanovirga basalitermitum
TTCTGGTGAAATTTGTGGTTGTTGTTCTTCTTCTGTTTTTTCTATTTGTTCATTTGTTTGTTCATTTATTTGTTCATTTATTTGTTCAGGAGGAATTTGAGTTTTTAATTCTTCAATAATAGTTTCAACTTTTTGTATTTCTTCTAAATTTTTTTGATTGTTTTGTTGATTGAATTGTTGAGGAACAACGTTTTTATTTTCTTCTGTTTGATTTAGAACACTTGAACTTGAAGCAAGAGCTGTTGTAGGAATATTATTAATTAATGAATTTTTATATTCTTCATACAGTTCAATTTGTTCTTTTGCTTCAATATTACTTTTATATGCTGTTTTTATTTTTTCATATAATTCTCTTAATACTTTTATATAATGAGTTTCTGTAATTGTTTCATATAATTTCTTTAAGTCTCCTCTATTATTAAAATAAATTCTATAATCAGTTCCTTTGTTTGTTTTATTTCTTATTTTTTTTCTTAATTCTGCTAATGCTGTTCTATATGTTTTTTTCTCAATCACACTAAAATTTGAAAATTCCGAAATCATAGCTGATAAGTTATTCATTCCAAACAATGAAACTTCTTGATAATTATCACTTGTATCTTGTATCTTTGGGTCTCCTTCTTGATAGTGTTCGCAATAATCATTAATCATATCCTGGTATTTTTCGAAATAACTTTTTAAATTTATTTTTTTAACCATTTCTATCTTATCTTTCAAAAAATTTGTGAAAGCTATATATTTTGTTTTTACATTGCTTTCTTGTTTCTTTTTAACTGGAAGACTTGATAAAAGCTTACATAGATTTAAAAAAATTTCAGACTCTAAAATATCTGAAACTGTTAATTCTCCTTTCTCGAAATCAGATTCAACTTTATTAAACAATTCCAGCACAGTGTTTTCTATTATTTGTGTTTCTTGATATTTTTCAATTGAAGTTGAATTACCCGAAGAGACTAACGGAGGTAATTTTACCTGATTATCACTTTCACTTACATTTACATTTTCATTTTCATTATTTTCATTTTCCATTTGAAATTATTTTTAGAATTACTAAAATTTAAAAGTTTTAAATGAGTATAACTAAAACCGTTAATGTATTACTTAAAGACATAAACGAAGAAACTGACATAAACCAAGAGATACAATCTGACATACATGAAGAACTACTTTTCAAACGAAATTCCATTAACTTACTCATCGGAAAAAGAGGTAGTGGAAAAACGTTTAATGTGTTCCGAGAACTAATAAAACTTTCACAAGCTGGAATTAAAGATTATAAGCTATTTTTATACATAACCGACAAAACTTATGACGACACTTACAATAAAATGAAAAAATTCATAGACATTCAAACACATATGTTTAACTATGAAGACGCTTTAACCTTTCTTCCTCAGTTTATCAATGCTAAGAGTGCATATGATGAAGTGTTAGAAACTAATTGTGCTCATCTACTCACAGCTCAATCTAAACAAAGGATATTGGAAACCTTATACTTGAAAGAGTTTGAAGGCTTGTTTCATATCATCGTTCTTTATGATGATGCTATTAATATATTTAAAGTTAATAAGTATAAAGTTTTGTTAAATCTTTTGTTTCAAAATCGACAGAGTAAAATAACCTATTTCTTATGTATTCAGGATATGTTTGGAATTCCTCCTCAGGTTAAGGCTAACTTAGACTCACTTTGGTTGTTCGGTAAGTTCTCTGATAAAGGACGATTCAATTACTTAATGCTTCAATTAGGTCAATCACAAAAGGCAGAGCACATTTGGAACAGGTATCAAGAGTTGAATCATCGGCAAGCAATAATTTTTATATTTAATGATGACGGAATTAAAAGAAAATATTTAGACCAATAAAATTTTGTTTTTTAAAATATAAATGACAACTAAAATTTTACCTGATTTATCGTTAAAGTTTGAGAGAAGAACATCAGACTCAAACAATTCAACCAATACACAAGCTTCAACTAACTCTTTGACTTCAACCGTTTCTAACAACATCATCTTAAACACATCAGCTCCATCGGAAAGTATAAAAATAATAGAGCCAAAAGTAGAGAACGTCTCTTCGTTCAATTCATCAGAAAACATCCAAACAGTTAATACACCAGATAATATAAAAATTTTTAAAGAGTATTTATTAGCTACATTAATTAACTATTTTAAGTCGGAGATAATATTAGCTAATAATATAATAGAAATTTCTCCTAACATTGTTTTAAAGGTTGATGACTTAAAAAAATTAATTGCTATCCTTGTATGTGATAGTGATGAGTCAAGAATTAATATTACTACCAGTGTAGCTACAATAGTCGGATGTAAATTCTTGTCCTGTTGTGCAAAGCTTCCCTTATACCGAAAAGTTGATGAAATTATAATAGATAAAAAATATAGTTTCAAAGGACGTTATGACCAATACTATACTCAAATGAATAACAATTTTAATATTTCATTAGATTATGCTTTAAATTAGATTAAGGGTTCGGTATTATTTTTTCAATGTTTGACGACGAAAATAATTTTGAGTCAGAAAGTGAAGAAGAACTAAACGGAGGATTAATTAACGACTCTTTTTTCATCTCCCTCGAACAGCATCACTTTGAAATGATTGTTAATGGCCCAACTATCGATGAGGAGTATTGGCAGAAGATGATTGAGAAGATGATAATTGAATCTCCGCCCGTCAAAAAAAGGAAGAG
>JAISZW010000010.1 GCA_031284445.1 Candidatus Methanovirga basalitermitum
TAAAATCATAATATTTTTATTGTTTAGAAAAACAAACTACAACATGCAGCTAGATGCTTTCTATCTGTAGAAACATAAATACACCGAAATGATCAATCGTTTACATCATCAACACATACGATTACACCAATTCTTTCAAAAGAAATTATCTTGCTTGAGCGCCATCCATTTTCAGGGCCAATTCATTCATTCATTCATTCATTCATTCATTCATTCATTCATTCATTCATTCATTCATTCATTCATTCGGCAGGTGTGTTGTTACACATCCCTTGGCGGATAAGTAAACAATTGATTGATATTTCATGTACATTTTTTATTTTGAAGTTTGATGAGTAGATTGAGAAAGATGTTCCAAAAGTCCACAAACAACTAATGATTGTTTGTTCTTGATTATTTCATTTAATTATAATAATAATATTCATTTCATCATTCCCAAGAAGATATATATAAGTACTGTTTTTAAACATTCCTGGATTATATGGAAATTCATTATCCCAAACTTGCAATTCTTTGGATGGCTTTTTTCCTGTGCATTGTTTTAAATGTCTATAATAATTACCAGAAGGAATACCATCAGGATTTTTATGAAAAACATAATATTTGCATTTTGGATATACACTTATCCTTAAAGCTTTCTCATATTCTTTTAAATAAACAATGTGTTGCTCGAATGTTCCATCCTGTGAAGGAAATATAACAATATTAATTGGATCATCTTTATAATCTTCTCCTAGTTCTTTATGCTTTTTACATTTATAGACGTATAGAGGTTTAAATATATTTAATTTTTCATCATCCTCCCATGCTTGAATACTGGGCAATTTGAAGAACTCTAAAAATTTATCGATTTCAGTTTCCGATTCGCCTTCCCGAATGAAATTTGGAACGAAACCTGGATATTTCTTTAATTCATCTAAACCAAGTCCTTTAATGTTGTAGAAATCTTTAAAACATTGAGTTGTTTATGTTGGGACTTCATGCTTTGAATGGAATGCTTCTGTTTTTTTATTAACAATATAATGATTGTAATAAACTGGAACAGCAAACCAACAGATTTTGTAATATGATTTTTGACTTCCAGAATACATAAAAGCATAATCTTTTTGAATGAGTGCTGTAGCTCTTGGACTGATTCCATTTTTTGATCCATATGCATTAAGGACGTAACAGTTCATTTGCATACTGATAATAGCAATAAATATAGTATTAGAAGCTATAACATTTGTTTTTTCACGCATTTTTGAAATTTGTGGTTTAACTATACGCTTATATTCTGCTATACTTCTCGGTTCTACTATATTAACTATTTGATTATTGACGGTGTTAACATCTGAATCATTAGGAGTAAAAATTTCATATTTAATATCATCTTTATCTTTACTCTTTATAATTTCCATTATTACACCAAACGATAAAGATATTTTAAAATGTGTTTTTTGTTGTTCTTTTTCTATTTTCACGACTTGCTCTATCATATCATACACATCTTTTTCAGACGTAATTTTATTTCGCCAATAATTATTATTTCTGTTAACAGTTATTATTATTATCATTATTATTGTTATTATTATTATTATAAGTTCTCGCTGTGTCATTTATTACTAGATCATCTTTATACATATTTCTTTTATTTTGTAACGCAACTTTAAATTTAGAAACATCTTGAGGATATCTGAAAATAATACATTCCAATGCAGTTTCAGGAAATGGAAATTTATCATATTCTTCTAATAGAGTTATTTCTTCTTCTTTTAGCACTTTCTCTTTTTCTAAGTTTACATTATCTTTTTTTAATTGTATTTTTTCTATAGATTCGGATATGTTTTTAACTTCTTCAAATTCTACAATTTCAGTTTTATCATCCTTTTTCTTGATTAAATTAGGGGGAATTTGTTTCCCAATTATTTTATTAGTAACATTTTTTTTATCCATTTTTAGACGACGTTTTTCATTATCTGCTAGTATTGAAAGTAAGTCTATTTTTTTTTCTCTGCCTTTTATTATTTCTAATTCTTTCTTTCTTTCTTTCTTTCTTATCTCTTCTCTAATTTCCATTCTTTCCAATTCTCGACGTACTCTTTCTTCTAAATCGGAATCATAATTATTATCGTTGGACCAGATTCCATTATCGTCAACATCATCGCTATAAATAATGTTCTGGTTTGCTTTCTTTTTGTCTAGTATTCCTTTTAATGATTCCTGATTTCTTTCATAACGTCGTATGTTGAAGAGCCTTCTATTTAATGTATCCTCAGCGATATAATCATTTGGCTGTCTTTCCATTTCTGCTTTCTTTTGTTTCTCGTATGATTTTTTTTGACGCTCCGAATTCGAATCGAAGGGATACTCCTTAGGTTTCTTGATTCGGATAACTGTATGTTTTGGCTCGGCCGAGGTAAATAAAGGCTTTGGCTTTGTTGGATGGCTCATTTTGTACCTAAATAAAATTAGGAACAAAAATAAAACAGCACAAAACTTAATTTTTCAAGAAACCATAACTGATAAATTTTTTTATACGGGAAAAGAAATGATTTATTTTTTGTGAAATGTGTTTTTAAAAGACTATGTTTTATTTTTTTAGAAGGGATATGCAGAAATTTTTAGTATTTTGTTTTTTAGTATTTTTTTAATGATTTGATTTAATGTAATTTACGTATGAATTTTATGTAAAATGTGTTTTTAAAAGGTTTTTTTTAATTGAGAATGGAACCATTACTTAGAAATTTTTTTTAGGCAGGGGAAAAGACACTAAATTTCTTGTAGAATGTGCTTTTAAAATTTTAATTTTATTTTTTTTAGAAGGGATACATTATAATTTTTGATTTTTGAAGTATGCCTTAAGGGATACTTTATACACCCCACTATTTACTAGTCGTAAATACTTCCATTACTAACAACAATTCTTCCATGGCCTTCCATCCTTCCATCTTTAAAATCACCTTCATAAATATTCCCATCACCGAAATCAAATCTCCCATGGCCTTCCATTATTCCATCTTTAAAATCACCATCGTAACATTCTCCACTATTAAAAACAAGTTTCCCATGGCCTTCCATCTTCCCACCTTTAAAATCACCTTCATAAGTATTTCCATTCAAATCAAATTTGTTATAACCTTCCCACTTTTTCTTACTATCTTTATCTATAAAAATATCATTAAATAAATTTATTACCATCTATCTATTCTAACTTTAATACAATAATATTATTATGGTTGCCGTAATAGTTTTAAAAACTCACAATTGAAATCTTTTGAATTAAATTTATAAAATTAATTCATTTTAAATATAAAACATATTTCTTATGGAAATCTCTCTTTCAATCCATATTTCTTTATCTGTTTTTTTTTGAAAACATGAACTTATTTTAAATATTTAATTAATTAATTTACTAATTAATTAATTAAAGTTGATTAAATGAAAATAAAAATAAATAAATAAAATAATAAATAAAATAAAATAGATTTTAAATAAAAATATAAATAAATAAATTTTGAAAGATGATAATGAAGATATATTAATAATATTATGAAAAGATTGTAAATTTTTCCAATAAGATTGCAACATCATGAAGAGTTCGTAAATTTCAATCACCCTCAATTTCTCATTAGTATGAAGTTTACAATTACTTCCAATAATTCAATTTTTGTTTTTTTTTTCAATTTGAATTAATCATTAACCCAACAAAAGGTTAATTAATAAATATAAAGCAAAGATAACTAAAGTAAAATATTAGAACGGTTATTTTCTGGATAATAAAATTTTATAAAAATTGATGAATACTAATATGAAAATTTAACAAAAATGAAGAAGTTAGTTTTATTTGATAAAATAGTATTTGATTGTATTAAAAAT
>JAISZW010000095.1 GCA_031284445.1 Candidatus Methanovirga basalitermitum
ATGATGAAGTAACACCAATGATGTCTGCAGAAGAAACTGACCATGTATGGTCTTTAAAAGAACTATTAACATTCCCATTCCACGTACACAAAAACATCAGTAGTTAAAAGGGTCACTACTGGAATTTAAAACATAAAATAAAAAGAACTTGGTCAACATTATTAACTAATAGCTTCAGATATTAAATTCTACGTTCCAAACCCTATAACTCTAAAATCAAGACAATAATAACAGGAAAAACTCAACCCTCGTAAATCGTTGACACAGCCAAGATGTTGACGGAAATAAATTGTTTTTCTTCTTAAAAATGTTTTTAAAATGCATGAATATTAGATCAGTAGCAGAAATATTTTAGAAGTTGATGCTGTATTCAGATGGCTGTAAATTTCAGCAGAACATTAAAGAATCTAACAAAGTTTTAAATGAAAGAAAATAAATGTTAATAAGGTTGAACTTGTATGAACTAATGGGACTTTATGTTAAAAAAAACATATCCAAAATATTGGATTGCCAATCAGAACGAAAGGTTTAGTCTACTTAATTGTCACATGAACACAGTATTAATTTATATCTACCCCATCAGATATGACTCAGAAATCTGAAACTTGTAAAAAGCAAACATATGATAGAATCCAGATAATAACCTGCCTTTATTTGCTAACGATTTAGAATGTATTAGAAAGTCATTTATTTGATAGATATAGTTATACTTCAAAAGTATGATGGTTAGAAGACGAATACTTTAGATAAATCTATATTACAGAGTCCTCAACATCATACAATACAAATTTAACCCAATGTCCATTGATATGGGGCTGAAAAGTATGTAGATAATTTACAACAGCGGATATATCGTGCCAGTAGTGTTTAACACTAAAGGATTAAAGTATGCTTAAGCGGTTTGTCATGAAAGTGACACGGTCGTTCTTAGGAGAGGTTAGAAGGGAAACCTCCTGATTTTATCCGATTAAATTGTATAAGTAAAACTATGTGGACAATAGGATTTATCGTTAAGTTTCATGCATTGGTTACAATCATCAGGAATTTCATCTTTTGATTTATGTAATTGGCATAAAATATCTTCTGTTCTTGTTTTCCTACAGATTTCACAGATTTCAGCGATAATATCTTTTTTAGATGCTAAATTTTCACTAAGTTTAAATGCTAACTCTTTAACCATTTTTTTAATTTCATCTGTGAGTTCAATTTCGTCACGACCTCCACGTTTATCACTTAAATAATGGGAAACTGCTGGTTGTGTAATATCTAATAATTCAGAAATTTCTATCTGCTTCATTCCTAAATTAAAGAGTTCTTTAGCCAAAATAGATCGTGTTGCTGGAATTACATACCATACAACAAGTTCACAAGGTTGTTTCAAATCCATACCTCCAAATTTATCGAATATCTTGATTAATTTAGTATTCTAACATTTATTAGTTCTTATAATTAAACATGGTTAAATTTTAATAATAAATTATTAAAATATATCTTTTATAGCTAAATATAGTTTTTGTTGTTAATTTATCACAAGGCATATATTTTTATAGTTCAAAAGACATACTTGTAAAAATATAAGATATATTATATAGAATAATATTTATTATATAAATATTTAATATAATTTTTTAATATGAAATTTTATTTAAAAATGATAATACAACTATTCAATGAAGGAGAATTATAATGGCGAGATTTGAAGAAGCTGAAAATAGACTTTTCAAAGTTAAAATTTGTTTAAAATGTAATGCACGTAATCCTGCAAGGGCAAAAACTTGTAGAAAATGTGGTTATAAAGGTTTAAGATATAAAGCCAAAGAAGCAAGAGGATAATATTATTAAATTATAATTTAATAAATCATTCTATTTTTCTAATTAGTGATTAAATGTTTGGAGTAGTAGAGGAACAGTTTAGGGAGACATTAAAAAGTCGTAAAATACACCTTACCCTAATTGATCCAGATGAACAGAGTCCTGATTCTGCAGTTGAAATAGCTAAAGCAGCTATTAATGGTGGAACGGATGGAATTGTGTTGGGTGGTTCTACAGTTGATTTTAATCAAATTAATTTAACTGCAAAAGCTTTGTCTGAGAACATTGAACATCCTATTATCATATTTCCAGGAAATCCAAGCAATACAAGCAAATATGCTGATGCTATTTTTTTCATGAGTCTTCTAAATTCAACTAATCCTTATTGGCTCATTGAAGCACAATCGTTAGGAGCTATCTCTGTTAAGAAATCTGGGATTGAAGCCATCCCTTTAGGGTATATGGTTGTAGAACCTGGAGAAACTGTTGGTTGGGTTGGAAGTGCAAAACTTGTTCCTCGTAACAAAACAAAGATTCCTGCAACTTATGCAATGGCAGCAGAATATTTAGGTATGAGATTTTTCTATTTAGAAGCTGGTTCTGGTGCAAACAAACATATTCCAGAAAAAATGGTTAGTTATACAAAAGCAAGTACAGATAACATGATTCTTATTGTTGGTGGCGGTATTAGAGACAATGACACAGCATATAAGTTAGCAATGGCTGGTGCAGATGTTATTGTAACTGGAACAGTTGTTGAAGAAACAGATGACATTGAAACTAAAATTTCCGATATAGTATCAGGTATTAGAGCTATTAACATAAAATAAGGATATTATAACAGTAACTAATAATATCAAAGCCCAGGAAACTAATCTAAATCATACTAATCTTGAGGATTTAAATGTTAAAATCATTATATAGCGAAGCCATTGGGAAGAAAGATTATATTCAAGAAATGATTGGAGATATTAGTGAAACAAGCATTAACATAGAAGATAAATGGATTGATAGGCATTTTAGTAAGGATGTTAAGGAGTTTAAAGTATCTGCAGGTGATGGGAGTATTCATAAACGAAACTTTTTAGGTTTTGTTTTTTATGCAATAGCTACTGAGTCCTTAGTATACAATAGTGGTTTTCTTAATAAACTTGAATACTCCAAAGTAGACATTATGAGAAAAGGAAATTCTACTTCTAATCGTTTGAGGAACTATATGGAAATATATGAAATAAAAAACGGGACTAAAACCATCAAAGAATTTAATCCTGATTATTACCTATTTGATGGTTCTATTTTTGGACATCTAATCATGCCAATTTCAATGGAAAATGATATTCCTGAAGATAAAAAAATAGAGCTTATAAATCTAAGCAAAAATTTTTTAGATATTAGTGTTCAGAATTTTAAGGTCAATATACAATCTAACTACCTTGAAAATAAGTTTAAAGAAGAAATAAAAGAATATAAAAAATATAAACCTATTTTTTATCTAGAGTACATTGAAAAATTTCTTAGTTTAGCTAAACTATTAGAAAATAAGGAGAAAGTAATAGCTATTTCTAAAACATCAGGTTCGACAAGTTGCTTCGATGGAAAAATTCCTGATTTAGCTATTTTTAGTAGATTTACTAAAAAGACAGGGTATAGTCTACCAAGATATCAAGAAGTTTCTCATTCTATAAAACATGTTTTTCCTATTGGAGATGAATTCTTTAGAAAATTAACCTTCACAATATTTTATATTCGATTAGAAGAGAATAAGAACATTCTAAAAGTTGAACTTCCTTATGAAGCAGATTATAATGATATAAGCCAAGTTATAGATGTTTTGTTAAAGTATTCAATTGAAGGTTATCCTTACTTGCTTAAAAAAGCCCATGATGATGTGATCATTAAGAAAAAAGATATTGAACAACTTTCTCAAATTGTTGGTCTTTATGAAAAAACAGGAAGAGAAATGTTGAATTAAATTTGATCATTTTTTTTCGCGTCTTTTTTTAAGAAGAGAATTGATATCTATTGCATAGTTACCTTCTTCATCTGAATAAACATCAGAACCACCATCTAAAAGATTGGAAACATTAACTTCATAAACTCCTCTATCCTCAACCTTTACTTGTTCAATGGAATTTTCATTTATTTTAGAATTTTTTTCCTCTTTTTCCTTCTTTTTTTGAGGATTTTTATTCACAAATTTAAATTTTTTACCGCCGCAGACGGGACATCCATTTAAAATATCTTCTTCTTCTAATTCTCGTCTACATTTAGCACATACATTCAAAACAATCCATTCCTTTAAAAGTATTTAGTTATTTGAAGATTTTTCAAGACTTGCAACCATGGATAAGAAATTAGATTGTTTTTTAATGGTTTTCATTAGGTTAGCAGGACCTACAATAGTTATAACTACTATTTTCTTCTTTGAAAGTCCGAAAAATGAGCTTGAATCCTTTTCTAAAGTATGAACATCTATACCAACAAAGTTATCAATATCTATTTCTCTCATGGTAGTTTCTATGAGTTCTGCTCTTTCAGATGGTGTTAAACCTCCATCCATCACTACAACATTTCCTTTTTTCACTCTTTCAATGATCATATAAATTTTTTCCATGCTTGTTGCACTTTCAAGAGCATTTGAAGATATAAAATCCATTTTTAATTCTTCCATGATAAAAACACCTTCACTTAAACTTTTTAATCATTTTTTTGTACAGATCTTCTATATTTTTCCCTTTTAAAGCAGAAATAGGAATTACTGTATGTTGTGGAAAAACTGAAACGATTCTATCAGGATTTGCTTTCTCATCATCAATCTTATTTGCTACAATAATAAATGGAATTTTTCTTGCTTCAAGATTTCCGATTATAGTTATATTGGTGTCCATTAAAGGATCTGTTGTGGAATCAATAACTAATAAAACACCAGTCACATCATCTAACCATTTAATAGCTTCTATAATTCCTTTTGTAGCTTCTTTAGCTCTACTTTTAGCTTCATCTTCTTTTAGACCATACTCTAAAAAGTTTTGATAATCAACTTTTGTAGCTATTCCTGGGGTATCTATTATATCAAAACCAAGCTCTTTATCTCCATCTTTAATTGTAATTTTTTCTTCTTTTAAAACAGCCATAGTTTCATGAGGAACATTAGAAGATGAACCAATTTCTTTTCCCATCCAATCTTTAGCTATTTTATTTGCTAAAGTGGTTTTCCCTGAATTAGGATTGCCATAGAGACCAATGCTTATCTTATTTTTTTTCCCAAACAATTTTTTTATAAAATCAAAAAAGCCCATTATATCACTATAAGTAATTTATATCTTTATAATTGGTAAGAAATTTAAGCATTTAAGAAAGGTTTACCTATTGTAAACAAGATAGCTAATGTAACTATTATTCCTAAGATGATTATTGGTAAACCTGCCTTAAAAATTTCTTTAATTTTAACATATCCAGTTCCATAAGCCATAGCAACTGTCGGATCAGCCATTGGTAGCATGAAGGATAATGAACATGCAATAGCTATTGGAACTGCATAAATTCCAGTAGCTAAATTTTGTTCTCGTGCCATTATAACTGTTAATGGGACTAAAATAGCTGCTAAGGCTATGTTTGACATTACTTGTGTTATTAAAACTGCTACGATCATAAAAATGATAACTATTATCATAGCATCAGGATTAGAACCAAGCATTGATATTATATCATTAATTAACCAAGTTGCTGCACCTGTATTTAATAATGCTACCCCAAGCGATAAGGCACCTCCAAAAAATAAAATGATACCCCAATCAATGTTTTTTTGTGCATCTTTCCAGTTTAAGACTTTAAATACTAAAAATAAAGCTGCTCCAATTAAAGCTACCGAATAGCTGTTCAGTCTAGTGAAATTCGTTGTAACCCATAATGATATTGTAAAAAAAAGTATTATAATAGCTAATTTTTCGTTTTTTGTTATTTTACCCAAGCCTTCAAGTTTGTTTTTAATGGTTTTTGATCCGCCTTTAATCTCTTTAACTTCTGAAGGGAAGATGAAACCTAAAAATTGCCATATTGCAAACAGTAGAATTAAAGATATTGGAATTCCAAATACCATCCAGTTTGCGAAAGGAATATGTGTATAAGCCGCAGCCATTAAGTTAGGGGCTGTTCCTATTTCAGTTGCTAAACCACCAGCTAGTGATGCGAAACATGCTCCTAATATTAATGATTTCGCATAGTTACTTTTTCCTTCACAGGCTCCTTTACAACCCATTAAATCTATGATTTCGGTGATGATTGGAATGATCAATGCAAATGCTACAACATTTTCAATCCATGCTGATAGTATTCCAGTTGAAAACACAGCCACAAAGAGTCCTCTTTTAGCTGTTGTTCCTACTTTATCTAACAGAAAATATGTTAAACGTTTAACTAAACCACTTTTACTAATTCCTTCAGCCATTATAAACCCTCCAATCATTAAAAATAGGATAGGGCTTGCAAATCCGATGACAGCATCATCAAAACTTGTGATTCCTAATATTGGTTGTATGAAAAGAATTATTAGTGATGTAGTAGCTAAGTTAAGAGCTTCAGAAACCCAGAGAATTATTGAAAAAATAAGCAATACGATCGTCATTTGCCCAGCATGAGAAAGAAAAGGATGGTCTACGGGAGTCATGTCATTTAATGGTAATATACTTACTATTACTGCAACTACAATTGCTAATGGTAATCCAACTTTTTTAAAATCCATGTTTTTAAATTCCATATTAAATCATCACATATTGTTATGGAAAATTAATTATTTTGATGTTTTTATTGATATGATATTTGATAATTTTATCAATTGTCTATTTTAACAAAATCCTTAAGTCAGTTTAAACTTTCATAAAAAATATACTAAAAATCATGAGTTTATCATAAAAATCAAATTTTCACAAAGAATATAACTGAATTTATAAAAATTACTACTAATTTGAATCCCAACTATATATACTTAACTGTTATAAGAGGGTGTAAAAAAGTGTGGAGTTATTTGGAAAAATTGACTTTTATTTATAAATAAACTTGAAAATTTTAGAAAAACTCCACAAAAATTTACATCCTCTGTTATAAAGTTGTTAAAATTTTGAGGGTGTAAAAATGTGGAGTTATTTTTTGATTTTTTTTAAAAATCAAAATCATTTAAACCTTTTATTTTACTAAAAAATCCTCCACATAAACCCTATACTCGAAAAATACAGTTAACACACTATAAGATAAAAAACAAATCAGATAAAATATTAAAACTTAAATATAAGAAAGAACAGATAGTTAAACGTGACAATAATTACCAAATAAAAAGATACCTTTCAAATTAAGATTTAAAGTCATGAAATGATTTTAAAATAACTTAATCAACTGTTAAAAAAATTTGGTAAAAGACTATACTGTCTGTGGATAATAAAAGTTCTATCGAAAAAGATAATTGTTAACTTTGAAAGCCTTACAATTTTACTACTTGATAATTTTATAACCTAAAACATTGAATCAGTAGACAACACTAATACTAAGGCTAAGAATATCAGAAACTAAAAGTAAATTGAGACAAATACCAAAAATCGAAGATTTTCAGTAATTAATGGTTTATTAAAATATTAGCTCTGTTCATCGGATGAAGCAATATAAGAAAGAACTCCACAATTTTTTACAGACTCAGTAAAATATAAACTTTAAAAAATAGTAGGTTAAATTAATAACCTACTGGAGTTTATGAAGATGTGTAAACTAACTAAAATGTTTAAGAAATAGTTATTTACGGATGATTATTATTTAAACTTATAGTATATAAAGTTTCCTTAATTAGAAATTTGGGTTTGTTTATTGTGGATATTGCACAATCCAAATATTCAAATTTTAACTAAAATGAATATTTTTCGTATTTGGAGGCTAAAAACTCTTTATAAATAAAAATAAATCATTATAATAAGTTAAATTAAATATAAAACTAATTATATTATTTTTACAATGAATAAAGAATTTAAATAAATAAAAATTTTTAAATGAGTATGAATGTTCTATTTTAATTTAAACTATTTTATTAGGACCATAAATAAATTTAAATATTTAATTTTTAAATTAATAAATTTATAATCCTTTATTAATTAAAATAATTGATTTAAATAAGAATCAGATCTTTTTTAAAATAATTGTGCAACAGCCTCTTATTGGAATTTTATAAGATTTTCAAAATTATCATAAACTACATTTAGACCACATATACTTGGTATGTAGTTGGCTGCTTTTGCAGAATTTACACCAATATTTTTATATCCCATCTCTTCAATTGGAGCTACGACCATACAAGTATCCAAGATTACATGCCCACCACTACTTTTTATGGTTTTTGTATAACCCATTCTATCAGCAGATGCTTTGATGTTAATAGAGGTGCAAATCCATAATTGATTTTTAACTGTTTTTCCCTTAACAAACATTGCAAATTCTTTAATTTCTTCTAAAGAAGCATGAGGACATCCTAAACACACTAAATCAGCTTCTTTATCTGTAGTTGATAAATTCTCTTTTGTAGTTAAAATAGTCTCCTTAGTTATCTCTACTTTCTCAAGAGTTTTAAAATCGCTGACACTTTTAGCAAATTCGTATTCAGGAGTCTCATTTTCAATATGATACAATGCAACTGCACCAGATGAAGCTAAAGCAGCCCCTAAAGATTTCAATTCAGTACTTCCTGACCTATTTTTTAGTTTGAAGTAAGGAACCCCATCACCCACAACACTTCCAACTACATATCCTAATGTTCCATAATCTAAACCAGATATTTCAACATCTAAATCAAAAATAGCTGTTGCAATCCTATTTTCATTTTCATGATAACCATACATAGCTGTTTTCCCACAAATAGCTGATGCTAAAGCTGCTGGACCACCTTCTCTGTTTGATTTACCACCAATTACAGAATTTAAATATGCTACTGCTGATGATTCAGACCATGAAACATGATCTCCTAATCGAGGAACATTGCCGATTAAATAAGGAGTGCATGTGCATGTCTCACTTACTCCAAGCTTTCCATAAGCTTCTACAATTCTTTTTTGTTTTTTACTAAATTCCTTTGGAAAACCAAAATATTGCCAATTGTCCAAGTCTATACCAGCAGGATTTAAAGTTGAAGGAATATTTACAAGATCAATTCCCTCTTTAGATAGATCTTCTAAATATTCTAAGCCAGCTTCCCCGATAGTTTTATATGAAACTCCAGAAACCTGAGCAGAAGTGATATCCACAAGAGAAGACGCCTCATAAATATCTCCTAAAGCAACCAATATTTCCATGCTTTTAGCAACAGTAGTTCCATACTCTCCTTGATACATTCTTTCTTCTTCTTTATTGAGATACATAGTAAACACCATTTTACTGCACACTTAATATCTTAAATTTTTCATAAACAACATCACAATTATTGGTATTTTATATTTTTTTGAAATTAAGGGTAACAACGGATCAACAAGTCCAAGTCCCATGAATGAAATTATGGAGGCAAAAAATATTGTATATGCTACTTTTTCTTGCTTAAATTTATTTTTAAAAGACTTTATGAATTCATTTTTAGAATCTATCATTGAAATAATTATTATACACTCCTTTAATCTTTATTGTAAAAAATTTTTTCATCGATTAGTTAACTTCTAAAATTTATTATAATTTATTAAGAACCATATTTTTCTTGTTAGATAAAGAAATAGTAATAAATATGGGATTCATTTTAACAAGATAAGTGAAAAGAAGTATAAAATCTTTTCACCATCTTCATTATATTCTAACATTTCATAACCATTATTTTTAGCTGTTTTAGTAACATCAATACCAGTAGATTCCATAGACGGACGAGCAATATCTCTGTTAATGCAACTTTTCAAATTACAAATTTCACAATGCTTACAGGACCCAGCACCAAAACCAATTGCCTTATAAAACCCCATATTAATAGCTATTTTTTCTAAATTAACAGCTATTTTAGAAGGATTTACAAGATCGAGATCTTTTTTGGTTTGGATTTGGCATATGATTAAAATAGCATCTTGATAACATTTTAAAAGTTCATTCATTTCGTCTGGGCTTGGAGAATAAGGTGGACAGTTTAAATTGGTATTATAATTCACACACAACCTACATTTAAATCTTACCCAAAAAGCTGTTTTGATACTTGACACTTTGATTAGTTTAGCATCAACAAGTTTTTCACCATCTTTAAAGTCTTTAATTTTATCAATCAACTTCAATATTTTATCCAATTTAAAAACCTCATAATATATTTGTTGTATAAACTTAAATTAGTGTAAAATTTAATCTTGCTATAAGATAAATATAACATGATTAAAATTTAGTTATAAATAGTACTATTTTTAAAAGATTATTAATAATTGTTGATTATGATAAGTTTAATTAGAAAAATTATTAAATAATTAAATTAATATATTTTAATAAAATATGAATTGCTTTGTTTTTTTAATCACCAGAAAAATAATACAAAAATTTTTATAAAATCATCTTTTAATAGTATAGAGGTGCCTTTTTTGAGTAAAATAAAAATAGCTATTGTAGGAATAGGAAACTGTGCAAGCTCATTAATACAAGGAATTAACTATTATAACAGTAAAGAAGAAGAAAATATTACAGGACTTATGCATTGGAAAATTGGAAAATATTTGCCATCTGATATTGAAGTAGTTCTAGCTTTTGATGTAGATAAAAGAAAAGTAAATAAAACAATTGATGAAGCAATCTTTGCAAAACCTAACTGCACAACGATCTTTAAGAAAGAAATACCAAAAACAGATGTTAGAGTTTCGATGGGTCATGTTTTGGATGGTGTTGCTGATCATATGAAAGATTATGATGAGAGTCATGGTTTTATTGTATCTAATGAAGAACCAGTTGATGTGGTTTCTGTTCTTAAAGAAAGTGGGACTGAAATTCTTATAAATTATCTTCCAGTTGGATCAGAAGAAGCAGCAAGATTCTATGCTAAAAAAGCTTTAGAAGCAGGAGTAGCTTTTATAAATTGTATGCCAGTTTTCATAGTGAGTGATAAAAGATGGAGCGAAAAGTTCAAAAAAAAAGGAATTCCAGTCATTGGAGATGATATTAAGGCACAGATAGGAGCTACCATAACACATAGAACATTAGCAAATTTATTTAGAGAAAGAGGTGTTAAATTAGATAGAACATATCAATTAAATACAGGAGGAAATACTGACTTTCTTAACATGCTTAATAGGGATCGTTTAAGCTCTAAAAAAAAGTCTAAAACAGAAGCTGTCCAAGCTGTAATTGGTGAAAGATTAGATCCTGAAAACATTCACATAGGTCCAACTGACTATGTTCCATGGCAGAAAGATAATAAATTATGTTTTCTAAGAATGGAGGGACGTACCTTTGGTGATGTTCCAATGAATATTGAGTTAAGATTAAGTGTTGAAGACTCACCAAACTCAGCAGCATGTGTAATAGATGCTATAAGATGCTGTAAATTAGCTATTGATAGAGGAATAGGCGGTGAATTAACAGCTATTTCTTCTTATGTAATGAAACATCCACTTCATCAATTCACAGATGAATTAGCAGCCAAAATGGTCAACGATTTCATTGAAGGTAAAATAGAAAGATAATTAAAACAGTTAAGATAACTAACTATATTTTTTCATTCCATGAAAAAAACCAAATGAATACCGAGCAGTAAAAGCATGGAGTTATCTGGAAAAATTTACTTTTATTTATAAATAGTAAAAAATCGGAGATTTTTAAACTTATAAAATCAAAGATTTTATAAATAAATCATGAAAAATTTAGAAAAACTCCACAAAAATTTATACAATCCTCATGGATATTATATTTATATTAATAAAAATAAAAAGATATAATTAAGATGTACTAAAATGTCAAATTTGATAAAGAAAATGTTGTAAACTCATAAAAGAAATGGTTCGTTTAATTAAACAATACCTTAACCTTTTAATATCTGGTTTATGTAAATGTCATCAACTTAAGCTATAACAGATATTTTTTTTGGTTTATAAAAAATCAATAATTATTATCGCAGATAATTTAGGAAAATCTATAATTTTCCGTTTATTGCAATTTTTAGAAAAAATTAATATTTATTTTATAAACGAATATATTCTTTTTCCATGATTTTACTAATAAATGTATATCTTAATTTGCATGGTTAATAACATGCTATTTATAAAAATACATGCTATTTTATAAAAATTAACAATAAAAATAGGTGATTAATAATGAATTTTAGCGAAATCTTCTCAGATAGTCTTAAGTACCCAACTAAAAATTATTTAAACTTAATTATTTTAGGTATCATTTTCTTTTTACCGACTATACCAACTTTTGCTATTAAAGTAATACATGGTAATGTTTTAGATAGTATTAATGTTTTAGACATAATGAATGGTAATACAGATATTCTTAGTAATCTACCAATGCCAGTACTTATACTTGGAGTTATATCAATTGTCCTATCTATAGTTTTGTCCATTTTTGCTTATGGCTATCTTTTTAGTATAACGAAAAATACAGTACAAAATAAAGAAGACTTTCCAGATTTTAAATTTCTTGATAATTTTGTAGATGGAATAAAACTTGCTATCATCAACTTCATTTATTTTGCCATCCCAGCTATAATTTTGTTGATTATAGGAATAGCTTGGACTGGTTTAGATACAAATACACTATCAAGCTATGCAAATGCACCAGATCAAATAGTAAATAATATGGGATTAGTATCTCAAATTTTAATATTGGCTCTAATATCTGCTGTATTATATATAATATTATTGTTGTTGTTTACTGTTGCAATTGGACAATTTGCAGAAACTGAAAAATTTGGTGCTGCTTTCCAATTTAAAAAAATTTATGATAGAATCTCTTCAATTGGAATAATTAGATACATTTTATTAATGATTGTGTTGTGGATAATCCTCGGTGTAATATATTTTATAGAAGGAATTATTGAATTAGTTCCATATGCTGGCTATTTAATAGTAAGCATATTATTAACTCCTTATATTATGATATATCTTTTCAGAGCTATAGGTCTAATCTATAATGAAGATGAATCTGACCTAGAACCAGTATCATATGCGATTGAATAATTATTCTTTTTTCTTTTTTTACATACTTTTTCTATTTCTCCATCTTTGATTATTTTTTCTGTTCTTTTAGCTATTTCAAAATCATTAACCTTCCTCAATGTCAATATTTCAGTATCTTATAGCTTCATCTGGTTTTATATGGAATGCTTTTAACAATGTGATTATAGCTCCTATTATTGGTATGAATAGATATGTTAAGAAGTGTTGCAAATTCTATAAACTATGCCAACATTCATGTGTAGTGTGTTAATGAAGATATCGTTGATAGTATGACAATTTGTCATATAGAAAATATAATTATTTTGTTATATACTAAAATGGAAAATTTTTGTGATTGACAATTTGATTTAGAATCTATTATCCGTAGTTCGTAAGTATTAATTGTGTGGTGTATACTATTATTTATGAAACTAAAAAAACACCACATAAAATACTATTGAGCGATGATGTATTAAGTCTTTCGGTTAATGTGATTAGTGATATGTTGAGGTTTCAATCGGCCCCCTAATGCTGTGTATGGTGAGAAAACGATTGTTTATCATCTTATTAATGCTGCTACTTCTCGAACTATTGTTAGTAATCTTTGTGATGCTCCTTGAAAGAACTATTAGATATAGACTTGGTGATATTGATTTAGATGAAATTACTGAGTTTAAAATGAATTGCAGATTCATGCAATTAAAATCGTGCCTATGAAACGAACTAAGATGGCTATTGATTATGTCAATATTCCAGATTATGGTGAAAGAAAACTATGGTGACACAATTAAAACCCAACCTAAGCAAGGAAATAGTCGATTTTATGCTTATGCTTCCATATACCTAATATTAAGAAATAAAAGATTACACATTAGCTGTGAAATTATATTCGAAGGAGAAACTTTAAAAGATACAGTAGATTTCTTAATAAAAGAAATCTAAGCTAATAGATTTAAAATTAAAATACTTTTCCTTGATAGAGAGTTTTACACTATAGATGTGATAGATTACCTTCAAAATGGAGGAACATCTTTTATCATTCCTTGTGTGAAAAAAAGATCCCGTGAAGGAATATGAAACCTATTAACTGGAAAAAAGTTATTCTACAGAGTATACTATGCGTTTAAAGGGATAATGAAGCTACATTTCAAGTTAATATAGTTGTTAAATACTTTAAAGGAAAATACAATCGAAATGGAATAGAACACTTTGCATATGCAGTACATAATGTGGATATCCCTTTAAAAAACACATTTAAGGAGTATAGAAAACGTCTGCAATAGAATCCAGTTACAGACTAAAGACAAGTACGAACACACACCAGCACAAAAAAACCAGAACTAAGACTTTTATACATAGGATTAAGTCTCCTACTAGTTAATATTTGGATCTACATCCAGCAGACCACGACAAGCGGTCGGTGAAAAATAATTTGGACATTCAAAGCCATGCTAAAGCAAATCAATCGATCAACCGAAGAAAAGTTAGGATTCAGCAACAAAATAACAATCTAAAAACTAACAACTCCACGGAAAAAATCATGAAAAACCCATGAAAAGTCATGAAAAACAAGCACTAAATAATCATGAAACAAAACAGGACCCTACAGAACATTGGAAAAAAACTAATTAATAGACGCTCATGCACCTGATATAGTTCGTTCTTTCATTATGGTTTGGAGTATTTTATCTGGTGCATCTTCTTTGTAATTAATAAAATGCTGATAAATCATAACATAACCATTTAAATATTTCTTAGACACTCCTCTAAAAATTTTTAAAAATGGTTTAAGTAATGAATGCCTATTTTCACAAGTATTCACATGAACCTTACCATTCGCATATTCTTTTCGTGAATGATTGACTGTAAGATGATTT
>JAISZW010000110.1 GCA_031284445.1 Candidatus Methanovirga basalitermitum
ACAAGTTTGCTTGAAAAACAAGTGTTTCATTACAAACTTAAATTTGATTTTATAAGAGATTCTTTGTTTTGACATTGGGGCATCAGAGCACTCCAGTTTTTGAAAGTCTGTTTAAAATGTAAACAAGATATTTATATAATAAATATAACATATGGACAAGGGTGTTAAGATCAAAGCTTCTAGCGAAAATAAAAAACTTACATTAAAAGAATTTGTATGAAATGCATTTAATAGTATTTTTGGAATTACGTTTTTAAATTATTTTGCTACTGTCATAACTGGAACTGATGGTGGCCAACCATTAGGGTTACATGTTATTTGGATTTTTTTAATTGCTTCTACTTTTGCCTACATCTGTATTTTTGCTTATAAAAAACTTTCTAGTAGATTTGATGGTGATAAAAATGGAGGAGCAATGATTTATGCTTATGGCACAAAAGGAAAATTATTTGGTTGTTTTGTGGGATATTCGCAGTTATTAATTATTCCTTTAACTGTTTCTGTACAAATGAATATGATCATTAAAAATATTTTTTCACCCGATATTGTCAGTGATTCAACAAAAATTCCTTTTAATGTGCAAGATTGAGGCGCATTTACCAATTTATATTTAGATCTTATTGGAATGGCAATATTTACAGGTGTGATGTTATTAAACATTATGGGAATTAAGTTCTTTAAAAAATTCTCTAAATGAAGTGGAATTGTTAAATGAGCAGCTGGTGGGACATTTATTATGTTAGGATTTGTTTTAATGTTTATGAAAGCAGGCACCAATTTACCATCATGAGCAGACAAATCTCATGTAGATTTATACAATTTTACTCAGGCATTTAATGTTTCATTTTTTACGTTAGCAGGATTTGAAAGTATTTTGACATCAGGTAAGAACGTTGAAAATGCAAAGAAAAATTTAGGTAAAGGTATTAATATTTCTATGCTTATTTCAATTGGTGCCTCACTGATTTTTTTATTTATTATGTTTTGTGCATTTGGCAATTTTTCTGAAAACCAAGACATTAATGGTTGAACTTCAGTTTTCGGTCAAAATGTGTATGCTAAAATAGGTATCTCATTTTCGATTCTTGGGATTATTATTATGTATACAAATGCGGCCATCCAAAACGGTTTGTATGCCGGAACATCATTACAACCACTAAGTGAAGTTGGTTTTTTTAGCAAAAAAGCAAGCTATTTAAATAAAGATAACATACCGGTACGTGCGATCGTCAACATGGTGTGTATTTGTATTGCTGTAGCAGTTATTTTATTGGTAATTCCTGAAATAATCGAAGGGATAAATCTAATGCCAAAAATGAACGGTAATCGTGTCCATGATATTATGGAAATCCATGATTACAAAGCACCATTTTCTGTTGCTTCATTATCACAAGTAACTGCTGTTTTTGCCATCATTACCTACGCTTCTGTCATATTTTCTGTATTATGGTGCATCTTTAAACAAAAAAGTATCAAATCAAATTTATTTTTAAATATCGCATTTATCGTTTGTGGGATTGGATTGGTATTTTTAATATTTAGTCATTATTTCTTTGAGGTATATGATTGCATAAATGATAAAAATGATAAATCATTCTTGATTAAATTAGTTGCTGAAGTTATTGTGTTAGTTGGATCGTATGGATTTTTTGCAATAAATTATAGTATCAAACGAAAATCAATACTCAATACATACTAATGAAAAAGAACGCAGTAGTTTGTGTAAATCCTCACGATCGACAAGCCCATATCTTAGATTTTTATAAAAAATATAATTTTATTCCAATTCTAATTTATTCAAAAGCAAAAGATGCTATTGGTGATTTAAATAATTTTGTATATGGACAAATTAAAAGTATAAAATCTAGAATTAAAAATTTAGTTTTCTTTATTGATAAGGGCAATGATTTTGATAAAATTGTTAAAGAATTAAAAGAAAAGTTCAATGTTTTAGCGGTATGTCCTGGTTTTGACGTTTCGTTGGAATATGTCGATAGATTATCAGCAGCATTGGGGGGGTTAATGGCAATGACCTCAAAACCACTGTATGAAGGAAAGATAAAGGGTGGGTTGCTAAACAATTATTAAAAAATAAAATAAGAACACCAATTACACTTGAATTTTTACCAAATAATCCTGTAAATAAAACTTTAACTAATATTTTAAAGATATTTAAATCTTTTCCAATTGTGTTAAAACCATATGAAGGAGTAGGGAGTAGGGGTGTACAAATAATTAACAATAAAACTGAATTGATTGCTGCATTAAATCAATGTGAAGAATTTCAAAAAATAAATCCAGCTATGTCAAAAAAATTTTTAATACAAGAATATATTGATGGAAATGAAGGGTATTTAGATTTTTACTCGATGAATGGAAAACATTTACTTACAGATTCATGGATGTATGTTAAACAAATTTCTTCTGGAAATAATTTAGGTTTTTATGATATTCTTTTAATGAAAAAAAATACATTATTAGCAAAATCTGAAACATATTGCAAAAAAGTATTAGATGTCATTGGCTATAAATGAGGTCCAACTCACATTGAAGTTAAATATGACAAGAAAGGTGTTTGTTTAATCGAAGTCAATATGCGTGTTGCTGGATTACATTCGTTAACACAACAACCAATTTTCTTTGAATACTCAACCCCTGAACTCTCTTTTTTATCACTAACTAATTCACCATTACTTACCAAATATCTCAATAAAAATGTTTATGATAAATCAAAGACTTTATGTCAAGGTGTTTATAAAATAAATGCCCCATATGACTTTGTTGCAAAAAAAATTAATGTGAAAAAATTTGTTGTAAATTTACCCACATTTAAAGAGGTAGTTTCGTATATGGAAATTAATGATCAAACAAAGAAAACAATCGATTTAACCAGTGCAATTGGTGAAATATCATTACTTGGTTCCGAAAAACAAGTAAAGATCGATTTAGAAAAAATACATAAAAGTTGAAAAAATGATTTTGAATTGTGGTATGGAATTAAAAATAATAAATAAATTCATAATTTAATCAATTTCTAGCCTTAATAATTGTATAATATTAAGAATGAGAAACACTAAAACATCAAATAAAAAAAATGCAGTGGTTTGTGTAAACCCCCACAATCGGCAATCATATATTCTAGAATTTTATAAAAAATATAATTTCACACCAATTCTAATTTACTCAGCAGCAAAAGATGCCACTGGTGATTGAACAGATGGTGTGCGCGGGCAAATTGCCGAAATTAGGAGTAGAATGCCTAATGTTGTTTATTTAGAAGATAAAGGTAATGATTTTAACAAAATTGTTAAACAATTAAAAGAAAAATACAATGTTTTAGCGGTTTGTCCTGGTTATGATGTTTCATTAGAATATGTTGATAGATTATCTGCCGCATTGGGCGTGCATTGCAATGATCCTAAAACCACTGCATTAAGAAAAGATAAAGGGTGGGTTGCTAAACAATTATTGAAAAATAAAATAAGAACACCAATTACGGCTGAATTTTCCTTAAAATCGCCAATTAAAGCAACTATAAGTAGAATTTCTAAATTAATAAAAACATACCCAATAGTTTTAAAGCCTTTTGAAGGTTATGGTGGTGTTGGGGTACAAATTATTAATCATAAAAATGAATTTGAAAAAGCTTTAAAAGAATATGCAACCTTCCAAAAAACTAATCCAACAATGTCAGCAAAATTTTTGGCACAAGAATATATTAATGGTGAAGAAGGATACCTTGATTTTGAGTCATTTAATGGTAAACATTTACTGACTGATGCTTGGATGTACGAAAAACTTCAAACTGTAAATAGAACATTGCATAAAGATCTGTTTCTCATAATGAAAAATACTCCATTATTGGCAAAAGCCACAGCATATTGTAAAAAAGTATTGGATGCCATTGGGTATAAATGAGGTCCAACCCACATAGAAGTAAAATTCGATAAAAAAGGTGTATGTTTAATCGAAGTTAATATGCGTGTGATGGGGACCCACTTATTGACAAAACAACCAATTTTCTTTGAATACTCAACTCCTGAGCTTGCTTTTTTATCACTAACTAATTCGCCATTGCTTGCGAAGTATATTGGCAAAAATATCTACAATAAATCAAAAACTCTATGTCAAGCTATATATATCATTAATGCACCATATGATTTTATCGCTAAAAAAATTAATGTGAAAAATTTATTTGGGAATTTATCAACATTTAAAGAATTCTTTTCTGCTATAAAAGTAAATGATAAAGTAAAACAAACAAATGATTTTCCTGAATTGATTGGGGAGATTTCACTGGTTGGGCCTGACAAACAAGTAAGGGCTGATTTAGCAACAATAAATAAAAGTTGAACAAATGATTTTAAAAATTGATATAATATTAAAAATGAAAAATAATATATCAAATAAAAAGAATGCAGTAGTTTGTGTAAATCCCCATGATCGTCAAGGCAACATTTTAGATTTCTATAAAAAATATAATTTTACCCCAATCTTAATATATTCTGAAGCAAAAAATGCTATTGGTGATTTAAATGATCTTGTATATGGACAAATTAAATACATTAAATCCAGACTTCCGAATGTTATTTGCTTGGTTGATAAAGGTAATGATTTCAACAAAATTGTTAAAGAATTAAAAGAAAAGTATAATGTTTTGGCAGTTTGTCCTGGTTATGATGTTTCATTAGAATACGTTGATAAACTAGCACAAGCATTAGGAGTTAAAGGCAATGATCCCAAGACTACCTCATTAAGAAAAGATAAAGGATGAGTCGCCAAGCAATTGCTTAAAAATAAAATAAGAACACCAATTACTATGGATTTTTCTCCTAAAGATTCAATAAAGACAAATTTAACAAAAATTTTAAAAACAATTAAATCTTTCCCAATCGTATTAAAACCATATGAGGGTGCAGGAAGTGTTGGCATACAGATAGTTAATAATGAAAAGGATTTAACAAATGCGCTTCAAGAATGCTCAAAAATTCAAAAATTAAATCCAACTATGTCTGTAAAATTTTTGGCACAAGAGTATATTGATGGTGAAGAAGGCTTTCTTGATTTTTATTCTTTCAATGGCAAACATTTACTTACTGATGCGTGGATATACAACAAACAACGAGTTGGAAATAAAACATTGTATATAGGTCTTGTTTTAAATATGAAAAAAACTCCACTATTGGCAAAAGCTGAAGCATATTGCAGAAAAATTCTTGATGCTATTGGATATAAATGGGGTCCAACCCACATTGAAGTTAAATATGACAAAAAGGGTGTGTGTTTAATTGAAGTTAATATGCGTGTGATGGGAACCCACTCATTACCTCAACAACCTGTTTTTTTTGATTATTCCACACCAGAGCTTGCTTTTTTATCATTAACTAATTCTCCTCTACTTTCGAAATATCTTAATAAAAATGTCTATGATAAATCGAAAAAATTATGCCAAATATTGTATATAATACATTCTCCATATAATTTTGTTGCTGGGAAAATTAATGTGAAAAAATTTGTTGAAAATTTGCCTACATTTAAAGAACTAATTTCTTCCATAAAAACTAATGATCATGTGAAGCAGTCAGGTGATTTATTTGACGCCATTGGTGAAATATCTCTACTTGGCTCTGAAAAACAAGTGAAGATTGATTTTGAAAAAATACGCAAGAGTTGGGAAAACGATTTTAAGAGTTGATACGGAATTAAAAATGAAAAATAGTACTACATTAAATAAAAAAAATGCAGTAATTTGTGTAAATCCCCATGATCGTCAAGCTCACGTTTTAGATTTTTATAAAAAATATAATTTTACCCCTATCTTAATATATTCTGAAACAAAAGATGCTATTGGTGATATGGGTATTGGTATTAATGAACAAGTTAAAAATATTAAATCTCGTATCCCTAATCTTGTCTATTTAGTTGACAAAGGTAATGATTTTGACAAAATTGTTAAAGAATTAAAAGAAAAGTATAATGTACTAGCAGTATGTCCGGGTTATGATGTTTCATTAGAATATGTAGACAGATTGTCGAAAGCATTAGGTGTGCATGGTAATGACCCTAACACCACTGCATTAAGAAGAGATAAAGGGTGGGTTAATAAACAATTATTTAAAAACAAAATCCGAACACCGATTACTATGGAATTTTATTTAAATACCAGTGCAATTGACATTTCAAATAAAATTTTAAATACAATAAAAACATTTCCAATTGTTTTAAAACCTTATGAAGGTTCTGGTAGTAGGGGTGTACAAATTATTAGTAGTAAAAAAGATTTAGTTGAAGCACTTAATGATTGTTTAAAATTTAAAGAGATAAATCCAATAATGTCTAATAAATTTTTGGCACAAGAATATATTGATGGTGAAGAGGGTTTCCTTGATTTTTATTCATTTAATGGCAAACATTTACTTACTGATGCATGGATGTACACTAAACAAATTTTTTCTGGTATTAATCTAGCATTTAAAACTACTCTAATAATGAAAAATACTCCACTATTAGCAAAAGCCACAGCATATTGTAAAAAAGTTTTGGATGCTATCGGCTATAAATGAGGTCCAACCCACATAGAAGTAAAATTTGATAAAAAAGGTGTATGTTTAATTGAGGTTAATATGCGTGTGATGGGGGTTCACTCATTGACAGAACAGCCAATTTTCTTTGAATATGCAACACCTGAACTTGCTTTTTTATCACTAACTAATTCACCATTACTTTCAAAGTATATTGGCAAAAACGTCTATAATAAATCTAAAAAATTATGTCAAGCTATATATACAATTAATGCACCATATAGTTTTACTGTTAAAAAATTTAATATAAAAAATTTATTTGGAAATTTACCTACTTTTAACGAGTTCATATCATCGGTAAAAGTAAATGATGAAATAAAGAAAACAGGTGATTTATCTGAACTAATTGGTGAAATATCCCTACTTGGCTCTGAGAAACAAGTAAAGATTGATTTAGAAAAAATACATAAAAGTTGAACAAATGATTTCAAGTCATGGTATGGACTTAAAAATGAAAAATAGTACTACATTAAATAAAAAAAATGCAGTAATTTGTGTAAACCCTCATGATCGACAGAGTTATATTTTAGATTTTTATAAAAAATATAATTTCACTCCTATTTTAATCTATTCAAAAGCAAAAGATGCTATTGGTGATATGAGTGATGGTGTGAGTACATATATCGGCAAAACAAAAAGTAGAAATAAAAATTTAGTTTTTTTTACTGATAAAGGTAATGATTTTGACAAAATTGTTAAAGAATTAAAAGAAAAGTATAATGTTTTAGCAGTTTGCCCTGGTTGAGATGTATCATTAGAATATGTTGATAAACTAGCACAAGCATTAGGGGTTAATGGAAATGATCCAAAAACCATAACTTTAAGAAAAGACAAAGGGTGGGTTGCTAAACAATTATTAAAAAATAAAATAAGAACACCAATTACTATGGAGTTTTCACCTAACAATTCTATAGACACAAATTTAAATAAAATTTCAAAAACTTTTAAATCATTTCCGATAGTTTTAAAACCATATGAAGGATTAGGTAGCAAGGGTGTGCAAATTATTAATAATAAAATTGATCTTAAAAAGGCTTTGCACGAGTGTGTATACTTTCAAAAAATACATCCAAGCATGGGAAGTAAATTCTTGGTTCAAGAATATATATCTGGTGAAGAAGGTTTTGTTAATTTTTACTCTTTTAATGGCAAACATTTAGTTACTGATGCATGGATGTATAACAAGCGTCTAGTTAATGGACATTCACTTGATTTTGAATGTGTTCTTACCATGAAAATGTCGCCAGCATTGAATAATGCTATATCATATTGTAAAAAAGTTTTGGATGCTATTGGTTATAAATGAGGTCCAACCCATATTGAAGTTAAATATGATAATAAAGGTGTGTGTTTAATCGAAGTTAATATGCGTGTAATGGGTTCACATTGTCTTCCCAAACAACCTGTATTTTTTGATTATTCTACCCCTGAGCTTGCATTTTTATCATTATCAAATTCGCCATTACTTGCTAAGTATATTGGTAAAGATGCCTATGATAAATCTAAAAAATTATGTCAAGCAATTTATTGTATAAATGCCCCATATGATTTTGTTGTTAAAAAAATTAATGTAGAAAGATGTATCAAGCATTTACCAACATTTAGTAGTTTTATTTCAAATGTGAAAGTTAACGAAAAAGTAAAAAAAACTGTCAATATGATTGATACGATTGGCGAAATTGGGCTAGTTGGTAGTGAACGTCAAGTAAAAAAAGATTTAAAAGAATTACACAAAATATGAGAAAATAATTTTGCTGATTGATACGGAATAAAATAAAATATCAAGGCTAGAAGATAAATCTTAAAGAAACGATATAATATTAATAGTGAAAAACAATACCACATCAAATATAAAAAATGCAGTAGTTTGTGTAAATCCTTTTGATCGTCAAGGCCATATTTTAGATTTTTATAAAAAATATAATTTTGCTCCAATCTTAATATATTCTGAAGCAAAAGATGCCATTGGTGATGGCGGAGATGCTGTGCGTGTGCAAATTGCTAAAGTTAGAAGTAGAATTCCTAATGTTGTTTATTTAGTTGATAAAGGTAATGATTTTAACAAAATTGTTAAACAATTAAAAGAAAAATACAATGTTTTAGCTGTTTGCCCTGGTTATGATGTTTCATTAGAATATGGCGATAAACTAGCACAAGCGTTAGGGGTTAAGGGTAATGATCCTAAGACCACTGCATTAAGAAAAGATAAGGGCTGAGTATCTAAACAATTGCTTAAAAATAAAATTAGAACACCAATTACAGCTGAATTTTCCTTAAAATCACCAATTAAAGTAATAATAAATAGTGTTTCTAAATTAATAAAAACATACCCAATAGTTTTAAAACCATTTGTGGGTTATGGTGGTGTTGGCGTACAAATTATTAGCAATAAAAATGAATTTGAAAAAACTTTAAAAGAATATGCAGTTTTCCAAAAAACTCATCCAACAATGTCAGCAAAATTTTTAGCACAAGAATATATTGATGGTGAAGAGGGATATCTTGATTTTTATTCTATTAATGGTAAACATTTATTTACCGATGCGTGAATGTACCAAAAACTTCGAATCGGAAATAGTACATTTCATAATGATGCTTATCTTATGATGAAAAAGACCCCACAACTAGCGAAAGCGGAAACATATTGTAAAAAAGTTTTAGATGCCATTGGCTTTAAATGAGGCCCAACCCATGTAGAAGTAAAATTTGATAAAAAAGGTGTATGTTTGATTGAAGTTAATTTGCGAGTAATGGGGGCACACTTTTTAACTGAACAAAATATTTTCTTCAATTATACTACACCAGAGCTTGCTTTTTTATCATTAACTAATTCACCTTTACTTACTAAATATATTAGCAAAGACGTCTATGATAAATCTAAAAGCTCGTGTCAAGCGGTATATATCATTAATGCCCCATATGATTTTGTTGCCAAGAAGATTAATGTGGAAAAATTATTTAGGGAATTACCTACATTTAAAGAATTTATTTCTGCTGTAAAAGTAAATGATAAAGTAAAAAAGACAAATGATTTTCCCGAGTCAATTGGGGAGGTTTCATTAGTTGGCACTGAAAAACAAGTTAAAAATAATCTAGCAATAATAAACAAAAGTTGGAAAAATAATTTTGTTGATTGATATGGAATTAAAAATGAGAAATAATGCTACATCAAATAAAAAAAATGCTGTAGTTTGTGTAAATCCACATGATAGACAAAGTTATATTTTAGATTTTTATAAAAAATATAATTTTACTCCTATTTTAATTTATTCAAAAGCAAAAGATGCTATTGGTGATCTAAATAATCTTGTTTACGGACAAATTAAAAATATAAAATCTAGAATTAAAAATTTAGTTTTCTTTGCTGATAAAGGCAATGATTTTGACAAAATTGTTAGGGAGTTAAAAGAAAAATATAATGTTTTAGCAGTATGTCCTGGTTTTGACGTTTCGTTAGAATATGTTGATAAATTATCTGCTGCATTAGGTGTGCATTGCAATGACCCTAAGACTACATCACAAAGAAGAAACAAAGGGTGAGTTGCTAAACAATTGCTTAAAAATAAAATAAGAACCCCGATAACATTTGAATTTCTGCCAACCGATCCCGTGAATAAAACTTTAACTAAAATTTTAGAAAAAATTAAAACTTTTCCAATCGTATTGAAGCCATACGAAGGAGCAGGGAGTATTGGCGTACAAATAATTAATAATAAAAAAGATTTATCAATTGCGCTCAATGAATGTTTAAAACTTCAAAAAGATAAACCTACCATGTCTAATAAATTTTTAGCACAAGAATATATTGATGGTGAAGAAGGTTTTCTTGATTTTTACTCATTTAATGGCAAACATTTGCTTACTGATTCATGGATGTATAAAAAGCGTTTGGTTAATGGACATTCACTTGATTTTGAATGTCTTCTGACAATGAAGATGTCACCAACTTTAAATAACGCTATGTGCTATTGTAAAAAAGTATTGGATGCTATTGGGTATAAATGAGGCCCAACACACATTGAAGTTAAATACGACAAGAAAGGTGTGTGCTTAATTGAAGTTAATATGCGAGTAATGGGGTCACATTGTTTTCCGAAACAACCTATCTTTTTTGATTATTCTACACCTGAACTTACTTTTTTATCATTATCAGATTCACCATTACTTGCTAAGTATATTGGTAAAAACGCTTATGATAAATCAAAAACTTTATGTCAAGCAATTTATTGTATAAATGCCCCATATGATTTTATTGTGAAAAAAATTAATGTAGAAAAATGTATTAAGCATTTACCAACATTTGGTAGTTTTATTTCAAGTGTGAAAATTAATGAAAAAATAAAAGAAACAGTTGATATGGTTACCAATATTGGGGAAATAGGGTTAGCAGGTAGTGAACGTCAAGTAAAAAAAGATTTAAAAGAATTGCATAAAATATGAGAAAATAATTTTGCTGATTGATACGGAATAAAGTAAAATATCATCAATATAATAATATTGACTCTGATATATGGAATTTAATTATGGTATTGTTCAATTAAAATCTACCATAAAATCACATGTATTTTTAATACCAGACACAAAAGGGTATACATTGATCGATGCATCTTATCCTAACGATGGTGAAAAGATAATTAGTGAATTAGGAAAATTAAAAGTAGATTTAAAGAAAATCCATTCAATATTAATTACGCATAGTGATTGGGATCATATTGGTAGTTTAAAGTATTTGTATGATCATCTAAATGTAAAGGTTTATTGCAGTAAAACTGAATATGATAATTGGATGGGGAAATGCCATGACTATTCTTTTATTCCTGAAAAAATCAAACAAGAATTGTTAGAGCTTAAAAAAATAATGACCCCAATCACAAAGGATACGATTGGTGATTTTAAAGT
>JAISZW010000160.1 GCA_031284445.1 Candidatus Methanovirga basalitermitum
CACTATAAAAATTTATTTGACATCAATGAATATCTTCCCAATTGGAAGGAGCTTGATTTTGATCTTGTGGATCTTTACTTTAGCACAGTACTTAATGAAAGCTTTTTTGCAAAATTTCAATTTGAAGACATGGAAAAATCTTTATTAAAAGAAGGTGAATCCGTTAAATTTATTGATGGCAAGTTTTATATTATAAGGAACGACTAATGTATACAAAGATGGCAGAATTCTACGTATTTCATGAAAATACACCAAATAAACCAAAAACTTTAACAATAATTTCCTCCAAAGAGGAGTTTTTAAAATTTTTGGAATCATTTAATGTATCTATATCAGATTTAAAACTTGATTTTAATATGAATAAATTGACTATTAATGATGAACTTGTCTTTAAAGTTGAAAAATGTGTTCCTTGCAGCGAAAAAGAGTTGGTAAATTTTTTTATAGGAAATGAAAATGAGTTTTAGTTATAGCCCTTCTTTTTATGATATTTTAATCACTTCTGAATGCAATCTCAGGTGTAAATATTGTTATGAACATAATAAACACAAAAATTTTGTAAGCATGGATAATGTTAAAAAATTTATAGATTATATCTTTGATAAAAGATATTATTTGCAAAATCCTTCTAATAATGATATTCTTTCTGTAAAAATAATGGGTGGAGAACTGACATTAGATCCAGAGCTTGTTGATAAAATTATTAGTTATATAAATTATAAAGCAACAATAAATAATATTAGATTTCAAGTATTGTTTTCAACAAATGGAACATTATTAAGGCATAAAAGCGTGTATACTGTTTTGAAAAAATGGAAGAATGTAATTGGTGTATCGACCATATCTTTTGATGGTTCTCCAATAAACAATGACATAAGCAGAATTTTTAAAGACGGGACAGGAAGCGGTACTCATATTCTTAATAATATGAAAGTTTTACGGCAAGAATTAGAAATAAATAGCGCAAATTTTGATTTTAGTTGTGTTTTTGACAAAGGTTTAATTAAATACTTTTATGATTCATTGTTGTTTTTAAAGAAACTAGGTTATTTTACTACTGCATTTAGTGATAATGAAGGTACTTTTTCATGGGAAGAAATAACAGAATTAGAAAGCCAAATTAGGAGACTTAAAAAAATAGGTTTTAAAATAGAAAATTCAACAGACCGTAATAAGAAAAACGATGAAAGCGACGAGCGATATTTGGCAAAGTTACCCGGAGCGACTATATGTAATAGTTTTGAATTATCAATGGATCAACAAGGAAATATTTTACCATGCGTGTCATTTAATAATACTGTTTTTAATAAATGTCCTAAGATATGTCATATTAATGATCTAAATAGCAATGACATTTTTAAGAATGATTATTTTGAGAAAATACTCAACAGAGCAAAAGAAATGTTAAAGGATGTCAAATGTCCTATATTGTTCTGTCCGGCTAGATTACTAGATATTCAAGAACAAAATCAAAATACTAAATGTTTTGATGCTAAAAAAGTAATGCGAGTTAGAAAACTTATAGGAGAGTTATATTTATGATTATTGATGATAGAACTGTCGGATTAAATTATTCAAATGGATTATTAATGTCTTCTTTAGGAAATAACTTTTATAAAAGGCTTTATTATAATTGTGACTATGTATTCGATTATGATGAGTTTTGGGTTGAAGTGGTTGAAGATATAAATGAATTAAGTCCAAGTAAAGGGCCCATAGAAATAATTTGTACAACCAGGCCTGTTGATTGGGTTAAATCGCATTTTACACTAGCAAGTACTATACCGACTAATGATAAAAACTGGGAATATGGAAACATTGAGGCAAAAAGAAGAGCAAAAGAACTTTTCGATAAGATGACAGAAAAATATGAAAGAGTTTATAGTTTTTCTTCCGGATATACGTCCGAAAAATTGATTTCTGATGGGATCGTATTATCATGGAAAAAAGGATTAACTGATGAGGAACTTAGTAAAATAAATATTAAGTTTAATCAAGTATATCCGGGTATATGGGAGAAATGATATGAAATTATTTGAAATGGAGCATAATATTGTAATAAGTATAAAGGATGATACCCATGCCAAAAAAGTTTTAGATAAAATCAATTATAAAAAAATCCATGGAGTTGATCCCTTCTTTATAGAAAATTCAAAAGAAGCACAAGAAGAGATAATGAACAAAGAACCATCATTTATTATAGATGATACAGAAGATAATGTTTTAAGTATAAATATCAGTATTGGAGATACTGTAATAAATTTTGGCAACCCGCAATTTTCAACTTGTAAGTTATTAAAATCAAATAAAATATTCTTAATCGTGAATAAAGATGTGGAATCTCCGGAAGACATAATTAATAATTTGGACCGCAGATTGTCTTATATTAAAGAGCAATTAGGATCGACAGATTTTAAAATAATTAAAGCGTTAGAAACTGGTAAAGCATTTGATGAAGAAATAAAATATCAAAGAAGTTTACTTAGAGTAGAATATAATAAAAT
>JAISZW010000026.1 GCA_031284445.1 Candidatus Methanovirga basalitermitum
AAAAGTTTGATAAGCTCCATAATTTTCATGGCGAACCTTAATATATGCGGAACATCAAATAAAAGAGTCTTGGAATAGTTTACCACAGGTAAGAAATTTAAAACATAAAATGAAAAGAAATTGGTCAACTATTTATTAACTATAGCTTGATATTAAATTTTACACTCATAACCCCCCAGAACTCTAAGATCAAGACAATGATAGCAGAAAAAACTCATCCCCGTACATCGTTGACACAGCCAAAGTCTTTGACTTTTAACAAACAAGTTTTTCTAAATTGACTTTGGCAACAAATCAAAGATTTTTGTTTCTAACTTTAAAAAATAAAATATCTATTTTAATTAAAGTTTAAAATTTGAATAATTGAATTGTGCAACAACCTCTCTAAATCAATATAAATATTTATATAATTAATCTTTATTATTAACTGTTATAAAAATAATTGATGGTGTTTGACTTGTCGTGGTTATTTGTAATATTTCTAATTTTGCTTACTTATGTAAAAAATAGTGTATATAAGACTTCATCAGTTTCTATTGTTATTCCTGCATATAATGAAGAAAAAAACATTGGAAATATTATCTCAATGGTTAAAGAAATATCCTATGTAAATGAAATAATTGTAGTAGATGATGGATCTTATGATAAAACAGCGATCAAAGCAAATGAAGCTGGAGCTATGGTTATATCCCATATAAATAATCAAGGTAAGGGATCGGCCATTGAAACAGGACTTAAACATTCTAAAGGAGATATAATTGCTTTCATTGATGGTGATATTCAAAATTTGAATTCAAAGCAGATGGATGCAATGGTAAAACCAATTATGGAAGGAAAAACAGATATCACCAAAACAAAATTTAAAAGAGAACATGGAAGAGTTACTGAGCTCACGGCAAAACCTCTTTTAAATTTCTTTTTTCCAGAAATTAACTTAGAACAGCCATTAAGTGGTCAATTTGCAGGGAAACGTTCAGCTTTAACTAAAATAAGATTGGAAAAAGATTATGGTGTTGATGTAGGAATCATATTAGATGCAGATGCTAATGGACTTAAAGTTGATGAAGTTGATATTGGAGAAATAAAACATAATAGTTCTTCTTTAGAAGATTTACATAACATGGCAAATGAAGTTGTAAGAACAGTAGTTAATAGATCAATGGAATATGGTAGAATATCTCTAATGGATACCATTGGAACATATATCCGTTCATCTCTTTTAGGTCTATCACTTATTACTCTTGGATTGTTTATAATATTTTTTGTAGGGTATATACCGCCTGTAATAGGTATTGTTATTTCTATTGCTGGTGTTATAGTATCATTTTACTATGTTATGAAACTTATAACTAAAACATATAGGATGTTTAAGAAAAAGGGGAATAGGAATTTTTTGAAGTCTTTTGTTATTATGCATTTTCCAGTTTTAATATCTGGAATAATTCTTCTTTTAATGGCTTCTACATTTATAACAGCTATTAATTTTTCTAATGGACAATTGTCCTTTGAATTAACATCAAGAACATTAAAAATATTTCCAGAGGCTTCGTCAAGCAATCAAATAACTATAAGAGGACCTTATAAGGTGGGTCCAGCATTAGAAAATGAATCAAACATTATTAGGATGTCAACAGAGGTTTTATCTACTTTAGAACTTAATTACAATGATACAATAAGAATAAACAATATTTATTATACTCTTAATGAAACAATACCCAATGAAAGAGATACAATTCGTTTACCTAATAATGTTAGAGGTTATCTAAATTTAAAAGAAGGAGAGGTTATTTCAGATGGAAAAATCACTAAAACATTTGAAAATACATTTGTTCAAAGAAAGCTTAATGATACGAGTTTGAAGAATTGTTTTGAATACTTTGTTATTAATTCACAACCTTCTGAAGCTAGATATATGGATATTTATCTTGATAATCGTTTCATATCAAATGAATTTGGTGTTTTCAGTAATGATACATATTCAGTATATGTGAATGGTGATTATGTAAAAACAATTGCAGGTAGTTCAAATATTATGGATAATTACTTTGCTTATTGGGGAGATCATATAATTGAGTTAAGAATATATAATCAGACTTCTTCAATAAAGAATTTTCAAACTAGTGGTTATGGACCATTTTTATCATTTGAATTAGGTTAACATTTATTGAATCTAAATATCATTAATGCAATTAAATTGGCATAATATTTCTTAAAAAATAGACAAGTCTTAAAATATTCGCCTAATATTTCAGTATTTAGTGTTGTTATTTCTGTCATGCGAATATACATAGGATAAACTATCTCTAAAGGATATTCAGATATTGTTGCTCAATTTAAGAAGATAATTTTTAAAGGCTTTGTCTTGGATATATAATAGTAGTCGAAAAGTTTATAATTATATAAGTGTATAGTAGAATTGGGTAATATATTAAGGATAAAATCCAAGACTTCTTAAGTTATTAAATACTATTAATAGAACTTACATAGTTTGAAATCTAAAAATAGAATTGAGATTTAATCCTAATATTTATTTTTAATTTATATAAGTTATGGATAAGTAATAAATCTCGTATATATTATAGATTCACATAGGTCTCTTGACAATATGAATGTTAAAGGTCATGAGGTTTTGGTTGAAATCTCTCCTTATTAACAAGATTATATAGTATGGGAGTTCATGGTAAAATATCTTTTTGGTTGAAATACTCATTGTTATGTAGTAAGATTAATATTGCTATGGGAATTAAGTAGATAAAAGGGAAATAGAATTATGATAGAAGAAATTATTTTAAGTCCTGATAAAACTTTGGAATATATTAAGAATAATGTTAAAAAACATGATACATTAGAACTGTCGTATAATAGAGTTTTTGCTCCTGGGGATGTTTTGGACATTGTTATTGAGGAGGATTGGGGAGATGAAGCTTTAATAGTTTCTCTTCATTTAAACGGTGAACTTGTTAATGATGTTGTAAAGGTCAATATGGAGAACATTAAAAACGATCTTTTGGAAGTAAGACATATAAATACTGATGATGAGGAGATTATAATTACTGTTGAATGATTTAAACTACACTAAAGTACGGTTTTTGGAACTTAGACTGGATATGATTTATGGTGAGGTGGATGTGATTTTATGGTAAAAGAAATGAAAATGAATTGTGATTTAGCTGTTGAATATATCATGGAAAATGTAAAAGAGAATGATAGATTAGAGTTATCTTATAATAGAGTTTTTACTCCAGGAGAAGTTTTAAATATTGATAGATCTCATTATCATGGTAAAAAAGGTACAAAAGTTCTTATACATGTATTAGAAGGTACTTCCAGTTCTACTGTTGAAGTTGATCTTGAAGAAATTAAGCACGATTTAATAGAAGTTAATCATATACCTAAAAATGGAAAGGAGGTAGTTATATTAATAGATGCCTGTGAAGCTGAAAAATAGTGTTAGCCTGTAACAGCAACTTTTATCATTTTGTCTCCTTGATTTATTTTATTTACAACATCCATACCCTTAATTACCTTTCCAAATACTGTGTGAACATCATCAAGATGTGGTTGTGGGCTGTGTGTTATGAAAAATTGGCTTCCACCAGTATCTTTTCCTGCATGAGCCATTGATAATGCACCACTTAGATGTTTGTTATGGTTTATTTCGCATTTTATTGTATAACCTGGTCCACCAGTTCCATCTCCTTTTGGACAGCCACCCTGAATAACAAAGTCATTTATTACTCTATGAAATGTTAAACCATTGTAAAATCCTTCTTTAGCTAATTTTTCGAAGTTAGCTACTGTATTGGGAGCATCATTATCAAACAATTCTAATTCTATATTACCTTTTTTAGTTTCAATTATAGCTTTTTTCATTTTATCACATCTAATTAGTACTTCGTTTTATATGAATTAATATTTTATATGGTGAAAATTTTTTAGTTAATCATTAGTTAAACTATCCTATTTTTAAGAAATTGAATTTAAATCTTGTTGATTGAGTCTTTAAAAAAGTGTGGAGTTATTTTGGAAAAATTTACTTTTATTTATAAATAAATATTGAAAATTTTAGAAAAACTCCACAAAAATTTACACCCTCTGATTTCATTATATATTATAATTAATTATAAGTATAGAGGATTTCTTTTAACTTAATCTTTTTTATTTTTTTATTACTTTTTTATTAATCTTTATTAGTTGTGTATTATTTATTTTTGTTTTGAGGATTGTC
>JAISZW010000242.1 GCA_031284445.1 Candidatus Methanovirga basalitermitum
TGGTTTGGATAGGGCTTCGAGATTTGGCAGAATTAGGTGGACACTAAGAAATAGAAAATCCATCTCATAGTCAATTATGATTTTTTTAAGTTTATCACCCAGATTTTTGACAGAGCCTAATGAGTATTTAAAAACTGCTTTCAATCATTAACAACAATATATATGTTGCTAAATTAATATCTGTTATTCCTTTAGTATTATTATTATGTTTTAGTTTTATTAAATTAAAAAAGGATTTTGGGTGGTTAATTAGTGGCATATTTGGATTTTGTATTGTTGCAATGCCTAAAATGATGTTTTTCGGTCTCCAAATTAGAATGTATTCATGGGCTATGTTTTTTTTAACTTTGAGCTTTTATTATTGCTATAAAATCACTAAAAAATCTACTAAAAAAAATTGGATTATTTTTACCATATTTAGTTCATTAGCTATTTATACTCACTATTATGGGATAATTGCTGTATGTATATTATATTCAATATTATTGGTACATTTAATCTTAAAAAATAAGGTTTTGATTAAGAATTGGATATTATCCACAACATTTATTTCATTATCTTATATTCCATGGATTATCATATTTCTTAATAAAAGTTTTTATATTAACATGCTAATAGAGCTACTATGTGGTTTATTCCCAACATTGGGGGGGGTGTAAAAAAGTGTGGAGTTATTTGGAAAAATTGACTTTTATTTATAAATAAACTTGAAAATTTTAGAAAAACTCCACAAAAATTTACATCCTCAACATTGGAATAAACTCAGTCATTTTGCTTGGTATTAAAATAATTATAACTTTTTTATTTTCTTTTAAAAATACTATTTTTCTTGATGATGATTTAACTATTTTAGGGGCATTACTGTTTATATCTGTGATAATGTTAATAGTATGCTATGTTAAATTCACATTGCTAAAGGATAAAAATTATTCATTTAATTTTATTGGATTGGGTGACTTTTTTGTTTTAATATCTACCATGGTGTTTGCAGGATTATTTTCTATATTAGTTAGACCGATATTTTCTCAAAGATATGCCTTTCCAATGATAGGTTGTTTATGGTTGTCAGTTGCAGTTTTATTAGGTAATTTTATTCAAATGTGCCAGATGAATATTCTTATGAACTAAAAGAATTTAATAATTCATTAATTAAAATGGGCTTTAAATTAGATGATATTAGTGAAATACAACAAACATATATAAATCGTCCACATAAAATATTCCAGGTTAATCCTTAAAGAATTTAAATTCCATGAAAATTTATATAATCTTTTAATTTTAGTTTATATATAAGTTTTAATAATTTTTACAAATATAATTAATTAGTGAGATTATAATACTGATTATTTAATAAAATAAAGAAGATTTTTATTAGTTCTATTTATTAATATTGATTGAAATTAATATTTATTAAAAATACCTAATTTAAAACTTAAAGTGATGTCATTGTTTTAAAAATATCATGTTTATATAAATGTTCTAATAGATATTATGCTTATAGAAATGATTTAATAGATATAAATTTTATATATATAATTATGTGGCTATGTCAAAATCAACGGAGATTGGTCATTGAAGCATTACATTTTGCATTTGAATTGCTCAATTTTGTGTGTTTTCTTTGAAATTAAATATCCATGCTATTGATTTCAAAAATTAAGAATTTTTAATCTATATTTTCCTAATCTAAGAGATTTGAGATTAAAACTTCAATAGAAAAAAAGTCGATTCCCATACATCGTTGAGACAGCCTTAAATATTCCATGACTTTTTCCACTAACAGACAAATGTCATTTGGATTAAAATAGTCTCTTAGTTTTTTTGGAAGTAAAAATCCCATATCTTTATTGTATGATAAGATTGTCATATTCCACTAACTAAATCATTTTTATTTCCATATGTCATAATACTATGTAATACAGTAGCTTATCGTGACAAAATATACTATGAAGTACCTTGTAAAGCATATGATACCACGATGGATCGAACATCCAGGAAACGAACCATTAACATAAGAAAAAAGACGAAATAAAAGAATTAGTTCGTAGCATACCATGAGAAATACCACTTGCTGTGATAAAAATAGTCATAATAAGTGGTCATGTACTTATAACAACCGTGATAAGAACCCATGTTAAAAACATAGTATCAAAAATCTGTTATAAACCTAAAACAACTAAAAACTATCCAAAAAGTAGTTCATAGATAGCGAAATCTATGCAAACTTTCAGTAAAAAAAACAAATAAAGCAGGACAAGAAGCGAGCAAAACCAGAAAGACAAATTTCAGAATAAAAGACCGATTAATACATAGCTTATGAAGATTAATAAAAAGTTAATGAAAAAATAGAAAAAATTAAGTTAGCAGAAATCCTTTAGAGTATATAAACATTACTCATGATATTATAGTCATTTTGGAAAAGTTTGTCATTTTATAAAATATTAATATCTAATATAATTTATTTAAATTTGATTTAAAGAATTTTATAATTATAATTAAGATTAATAATTAATAAACATTACCATTATCAAATATTACTTATAATTTACTCATGACTATTACTTTTATCTTATGTTAGTATGACATAGTAGTTATGGAGTTATAAATATTAAAAAGATTTAACAATTTTTATATTAAATAATAATTGTAATTTTGGATTTAAAATAAGAATTAGAATATAAATATATCCCTAAAAAATTTTTTCATATTTTATAAAAATTAATGTTCATAATATAAATAAATTTTAAAAAAAAAATGAACTTTCTTAAATATATTTTAAAAAA
>JAISZW010000038.1 GCA_031284445.1 Candidatus Methanovirga basalitermitum
TGTTTATCAATTATTAATCTTAATTATAATTATAAAAATTCTTTAAATCAAATTTAAATAAATTATATTGGATATAATATTTTATAAAATGACAAACTTTTCCAAAATGACTATAATAACTTAAAAATAAAAAAAGTAGATAAAAAAATAATATTGTCATATGGGGTACTTTTTCAGTTTAAGTAATTTTCCTTCACTCTCATGAATATTTCTCTTAAACAATTCAAACAAGAAATGTTGAAACCAGCAAAATCACTATCGTATGGATTAATGATAAAAAAAACGAAGTAAAATTTATACTGATGGTATGGATACGAATGCTATATCTCCTTTACAGAAGCAATAAATCATGAGAACTGCAATAAGCACCATAATCTAACCGAAACATCAGCTTCTTTACCTTAAAAGAAACTCATAAAAACTAAAAGCTCCATTAGCTATTGAAATGAAAAATATCATTAGGCTTGTTACTACTGAAATTACTCTTTGTTTGAGTGTCTATATCTTGAATGCCAGCATTTGAACAAACACCACCACCAACAGAGTCTGCAATATTATCTGTTATCTGACAATTCACCAACTTTAAATATGCATAGTAACTATTAATAGCTCCACCAAAACGAGCATGATTATCACTAAATACACTATTAGCCACTATTAAATTTCCGCCGAAGTTGTCTATTGCTCCTCCACATCCATGCTGCCCATAATAGCCATTACCAGGTTTAGCAACATTATTTTTAAAAGTTGAATCAATAATATTCAAATCACCTTCACCATTAAATATCGCACCACCATTATCACCACTATTACTATCTAATATGGAGTTATTGTTTAGTGTGCTGCCTTTTATGCTCATACTACTATCTTTGTCATTATATATTGCTCCACCTCTAAAAGATGCAACATTACCACTAAAAGTAGAATCTATTATATCTAACTCATCAACGCCTTGGGAGTTCTGGTTTTTTATAGCTCCACCATCACTCGCGGTATTTCTTGTGAAAGAAGAGTTATCTATTTTTAATTCACCGTTTTCATTATCAACTCCTCCACCTTTACTTGTTGCACTATTTCCTGTGAAATTAGTGTTTGTGATAGTGTCTAAATTATGATCATCACAACAGAACCCACCACCATCAACTGATGCATGATTATTAATAAAATTACATCTATCAAAGGCAACAAAACCATCACGATTATATGCCCCACCACCATAATTTGCTTTATTGTCACTAAACCTTGAATTAACTATAGTAGAATTACCATGTCGTGTATCTAAACCACCACCGTTACTATTAGCAGTATTATTTGTGAAGTCGCAGTTGTTAATGTTAACAGAACCATTGATGTTGTAGGTTCCACCAGCATTAAGTGATGCAACATTACCCACTATACTCGTATCTGTCAAATTTATATCTCCGTCTTCACAGCATAAACCAGCACCATACTCACCAGCATTACTTGATACAGTAGAAGATAAGAGTTTTACATTACCGAAGTGGACATAGACACCAGCACCATCTTTACCAGTATTGGAGTTGATTAGTGAGTTTTTAATATTATAACTTCCATGTTTCGCGTCTAAGCCACCACCATTATCCATAGCAAAATTACTCGTCACATTACAAACATCAATATTAACAAAGCCATTAAGATTATAAACTCCACCACCATTATCAGTAGCATTATTATTCATGATATTACATTTTCTTAAAGTAGTCTCCCTTGACCAATAGAAATACCTCCACCATAACGTCTAGCATGATTATTTGTGAAATTCGATTCTTCAATTTTTGTGCTTCCATCATAACTACATAATCCTGAGCCAATTAAAGCTTCATTATTATTGAAACCAGAATTATTAATTTGTAAATTACTATTAGAGGCAAATATTCCCCCTCCAGCAGTAGAATTTGTTTTATCATATTTATTATTTATAATATTACCATATATTTTACTACTCTCAATAGAAACATTAGAATAAATACACATTAATCCACTACCCATAAAAAAACAATTATTATCAAAAATTAAAGAATTATTAATAGTAATTTTTGATTTTTCTCCTAATGATCCAGTAGATACTAACCCAGCTCCCGTAAGTCCTTTATTATCTGTGATAATAGAATTATTTATGTTGCAGTTTGAAGTCCCATTTATAAATAAACCTGAACCTTGTATAGCTTTACTGTCAGTTAATTCACCATTCTTTTTAAAAGTAGTATTTTCCATTGTTACATTAGTATTGTTAATAAACACAGCACAGCCATTAGATGCAATATTGTTTTGAAAAATACAATTTTTAATATTCAACATACCATTACTTAAAATTCCTCCACCATATTCACCACTATTTCCTCTGTTTAATTCAATATTAGTTAAATTTAGATTTGAATTGTCATTAACATTAAACAAATTAGATTTATTTTCACCATCAATCGTGACAGTTTTTGGATTAAGTGCGTGAATATACTTATTTCCAATTATGCTAATATTTGTATTACCTTCTCCAGTATAAGTACCAGGCGATAATAATACATCATCACTAACTTTCAATGCATCAGCTATTGTTCCATTAGTTGGATTTATAACAATTTGATTGAAACTGGATAAACCAATATGATTAAATCCACGCCAATTTGTATACATACTATGATGATCATTTACCATATTAAAAGCTGTGACACTATAAGTACACACAACAGACAAACTTAATATTAAAAGAAAAAACAATACAGTTTCTTTTAAAATATATGATCTATTTATTTTATTCTTCATGAACAATCACTTCCAAAATTTAATTTAACATTTTCTCTTTATCTAATCTCTTGAATAACATGTATATTAAAATGAAACATATAAATAAAAGAAGGATAGAAACTAATAAAATAGACTGAGTTATTACATTTCCTTCAACAAAGCCTTTAGTTAAAAAATCCAATAACTTCATTTGATTTAAATAATTTTTCGAAAAAAGTATTATAAAAAATAAGATATAAAATAAAAAATTAAATAATATGTTCATGTTTGGAGCGAACTTATATGAAATCCAAATCATGAATGAAGAATATAATACCATGAAAAACGGTAAAATTAATAAAATCATACCCCATGTTTCAATTGTTAATAATTTAAAAATTGGTATATTAAAGAAATTAAGCACAGTTAATAAAATTATAACCACGAACACGATCACCAAATAACATAAGACCAATATAGATAATATTTTACCATATAAGACATCTATTATGGACAATGGTGAAGATAACATGAATTCCAATCTTTTATCCAATTTTTCTCTATTAATTTCAAAAGAATATTGTGCAGTTGTAGTGTATAATGCAATAAAAATAAAAAAAACCATCATTATTTGAAATACAGAATGATTAATAATATTATTAAAATCAAGAGTACTAAAAAGATGAGTACACATGAAATATATGATGATACTTAACAATATTAATCCAAAAGACATTGTCATTAAATATTTTTTTGACAGGATTGTGTTCATTTCTTTAAAAAATAATGTTTTTAGGGCAATTTTCATCTTTAATCTCTCAAATCATATTTAAATAAGTTTCTTCAAGAGAAAAATTCTTAAAATCGTTTGAATCAATTTGTAATTTGTCTAATGAAGTATTCAATATTAATTCTCCTTTATTCAATATTCCTATGTGTGAACATGTTTTTTGCACTTCTTCCAAGTCATGAGAGGATATAAATATTGTTTTATCTTTAATTGTTAAATTTTTTAAAATTTTCCGTATTAAAACTCTTGATTCAGGATCAAGACCTGAAGTAGGCTCATCTAATATTAACAGTTCTGGATTTGGAATCAATGATCTAGCAATACATAACCTTTTTTTCATACCATTAGAATACTTAGAAACCTTAACATCCTCCCAATTTCCCAATTTAACTAATTTAATTAATTTTTTCGCTGTGGAAAGAGCTTTTTCTTCATTGATTCCATATAATCCTCCCCAAAAGGTTAAATTTTTCAATCCACTAAATTCATGGATCAGACCATCAAAATCCAGAACAGCCCCCAATTTAGACCGTGACTTTTTTGATTCATCTGTATCAAGAAATGTATTTTCTCCTAATACTTCAATATTCCCAGATGTCGGTTTCATTAAACCTAAAAGTATCTTTATTGTTGTTGTTTTTCCTGAACCATTGTGACCAAGATAACCAAAAATATCTCCTTTCTTTACTTCAAAGGAAATATCTTTTAAAGCATGAAAATCACCATAATACTTATTCAAACTTTCAATACTAACAACTGACGACATAACAATTACCATTAATATGAATATACCTAAACTAAAGAAGTTTTAACATTTGAAAATATTAAGTCAAAATGAAAAGTTTAAAATCACCAACAAAAATTAAAGATTATTTTAAATAATCTCATTTATAATCTCATTTTTAGTCCCCCAAATACATTCTTCCCCCAATTCTTTATATTTAATGATCCCACGTGCTATGCAATTATTACAGAAATGTAGATGGGGACAGGTATTACACTGTTCAGGGCATGGATTTTTAATATCTATGAAAAAATTTGCTAAATTTTTAGAAAAAATATCTTTTAAATTATTTTTGTAAATATTTCCAAAAAGAACTGACTCATCTGCCATTGGACAAATTTTTATATCTCCATTTGGTGTTATAGTAACACTTCTAAATCCCGCACCACAATTATCAGGAATATATTGGCTTTGGAAAATAAAATCTCCAAATTTTTTCATGCTCTGATCTATAACATCAACGAAATCTTCTTCAATATTTTGTATTTCCGCGAAAATTGATTGCTCATGATTTAATGAATCTTGAAAAAGACGTTTTCCTCGCCCATATGGCATGAAAAGAGATAAAGCTATGGTATATATTTTTGATTTAAAGCTATTTGAGGGGTAACAATCCAAACTTTTAGCCAATTTTATTGTTTTTTCGATTTTTTTATAATTAAAAATTGTTACTATTGCTAATAATCGTAACATGAAATCTTTTTTGGTTATTAACTTAATATTATTAATAACTTGATCAAAAGCACCCTTTTTATCACAAAACCAATCCATGTACTCTCTTTGTCCATGTAAAGCTATTTGGAACGAAATTTTATCATTATATTCTGTAAAATAATCTAATAAATACTCAGTAATAAAATAACCATTAGTAAGTACTGCAACCATTTCAAATATTTTTAAACAATGTTTTAATATTAACTTAAAATGAGGGTGTAATAATGGCTCTCCACCAGTTAATTCAATTGAAATGACTCCCAAATCATGTATTTCATTTAAAACATTGATGAGAACTTTTGCATCAATATATTTCCCCTCATATTCAAATCCACTTTCATTATAACAATGTTTACAGCAAAAATTGCAATTATAAGTTAATTCTATGCTCATATGAGAAGGTCTTTGATATTTATGATCTCCCCATTTAGATTTGTCAATTTCTATTTTTTCACTACTAAAAATTATATATTCTACCGAATTTAAAAATGCAAAAATGGATTCTAAAACATCTTCATATTTCTCACTACGAACTTCTGCAAGTTTACTCGCAATCATTTGAACTGTATGGACACCATCACACATTTTAAGAATATCGGCTGCATCTTTGTTAAGTGCAAAGCTCTTTTTAGGATTATCTAAAAACACAATGTAAGACACAGTTCCTAATCTTAAGTCAAAGCCTTTCTTTAAATGAGGGAATTTAGAGTAGGTAGCATGATATATCATATTTTCACCATTATATATAAAGTTATCGGCCGATCAAAACCATGATAGAAAAGTTTAGAAATTACTGAAACACCACTAAAATATTCATTTAATTTAATCATTTGCTCTCTCTTTCTCTCTCTGGACTAATTAAGCCAAGGACATCAGAAAATAAAGCCTATTTAATGATATTTTATGGAACATGATATATTTAAATATTACAAAGACATATAAAGAGCCATGAAAAATCTAAAGAAGCATTACTTAAGAACACAGTACA
>JAISZW010000060.1 GCA_031284445.1 Candidatus Methanovirga basalitermitum
TCAATACTGTTTTCCTGTATTGATTTTGTTATAAAGTCAACTTCGGCGTGCCAAATTTGACGTAAACTGTCAATGTTTTCAGTTTGCGAAAAGCCCGTAAAGTAAATTGTAATAGAGAATAATATTGTTAAAAATAATTTTTTATTCATGTGATTTTGCTTTTTTAATTTCATAGTGCAAATCTAAGAATTTTTTTAATATGTTTATGTTTTTTATTGGATTGCAAATATCATGCTGTTCGCCATATTTTTTATTACGATGTTTGTGATTGGGACAACCTCCTCCACACAACCAAAAAACTTTACATTTTGAACATTCCTTGTTTAATTTAATCTTTCCTGTACAATATTCAGATATTAATGCAATATTTGTTTTACCAGTAAAAATATCTCCTATTATTTCATTCTCATCACCTACATCTTTCAAACATAGATACATTTCTCCTTTAGGTCCTATCATATCTGTATTTACACATTCTGCCATGCAAGGAATTATGCTTTTTACCATAGAACGATATTCAATACAATTTATGTTATATTTTTCATGCTGCTCAAAAAAATATTCTGCCGTTTCTATTTTGTTGTTAAAACAGTTGATATTACTGTTACAAGTTTGATATTGAGATAATATCCCTGCATGAGGATAGAATAATGGAAAATTTTTTTCGATATACGAATGCATAATATGGTATTCATCTTTATTTTCTTTATCGATATTAATTCTTATACTAACATATATATTTTTATTTTTATCTACATAAGAATGTAATGATATTAAATTATTTATTATTATATCATAAGTGCCTTTGCCATTTTTGAATTTACGTTTTTTATCGTGAGTTTCTTTTATTCCATCTAAAGTGATTTGAATTTCAGTAATATTTAATTCTTTTAATTGATTAATTTTTTCTTGAGTTAATAAAATTCCGTTAGTGACTATACTTGCATGAAATGGAATATTTAACGATTTTATGTGTAAAGTTAAATCTTTTATTGTGTTAAATTCCAAAAGCGGCTCACCTCCATACCATTCCAAGTATATTTTGTGTACTTTATGAACATACTCTTTTTGGATATATGTTTTAACCGCTTGCAATATTTCATTTGACATATATTCTTGCTTTAGATTTCTGCCAGCATAGCAATATGTGCAATCCAAATTACAATTTAATGTGGGCATTATTACTAATATTTTATTTGTCTCATCAAATTGATTATTTAAAGAACGCATAAGTATTATATTTTCACTATCTTCTTCATTTTTGCATATAACTCCACAATTAAGCAACAAATTATAAATATCTTGCTCATTTGAAAAATCATAATCATTTACATTTTTCTTTATTTTATAGATTTCTTGACGTGTTATTGTATCATTCACATCAAGAAATGCACCTGAAAGAAAATTAAATAACAAGTAACCATGCCGTTCCGACTTATAAATATAATTATGTTTTGACCAATACATTTTTTATAATTTAACTAAATTAAATAAGGTTATTCATAGAATTGCTTTTTCTACGAATAACCTTAAACTTTGAACATAAAATTTTAATCGAATACAACGTCTTCAGAATTAGCTAAAAAACGGCTAGTGTAACAAATACATCCATCAAAAATTTTGAATTTATCAAATATCACGAAGCACATTTTTTTATCGGCTCCAGCGCCACCTTTTAATTCGTTTAATGCATTCCTGCTTAAATTTTGTGCATCACCAAAATTCATCGAGGGTTTTTCAATCACTTTAATTTTAAATTCATTCTTTTTCATAATAATAAAAATTTTTAATTTCCGGCTAACTTTGAGGCATAGCCATTCGCCTTTTTTATTTTTTGCAAAGTTAGAGAACAATTTTTTATAAATAACTGTTTTTGTGTCGAAAAAACGGACAAAAATGATTTATTTTCAGACAGTGACTGTTTTATTGTTTTTTAAATAGCCTTTTTAGCCATTTTATAACGGTTGCAATATCTGATTTGGGCATTGTTTCCCATTTCAAAGTGAACATGTTAAATCGATATTCGGTATCTATATATGCTCCGAAATCTTCGGTAATTTTTAACGGCATTCCTTTTGCGTAATCAGGATTTATTTTTTTGAAAATTTGCGATGATTCGTAAAACGTGCTGCGTACAAACAGCAAATTGGGATTAACAGAATCATTTCCAATTTTTTCATTTCCGTATAAGTCCGCTTCCAAAGTAAGTTTTAAAGGATAAGAATTATTTATACGGTTTTTCACAGTGTTTTGCGGCAAAACATCGCTGTTATTCAACGTGCTGTCTTTCAATGGTTTTTGTGTTTCGGTTTGAGCAAAAACCTTGCCGGATATAATTATTAATGCAAATAAAGCAATAAAACCTTTCATACTTCAGATTATAAAAGCAAAGTTAATGATAAATTTGTACGTTCATAACAAAAATATCAATTTTTATTTGTTCTTTTAAGCAGAATAGAATTTTCGGGTAAGGTTTCGGGAATTGCGTTTCCATCCAAAAATGCGATAATTGCGTAATCAGAATCCATATTTGTTCTTTTAACATAATGTTTTTCAATAAAATCATAATCCAGCAC
>JAISZW010000227.1 GCA_031284445.1 Candidatus Methanovirga basalitermitum
TATACATTTTAGTGTATGTTTCCATAGCATTCGTGGTAGAGTTAAGATTTAATATGGCTGCAATGCAATTTTTCAATGTTATAAGTTCAGTTTTCATGGCAATTGGAATAACTCTGATTAGTATTTTTAATGACAGATTAATTAATATTCTACCTATCTTAACGAGAAATGATGGAACTATGATAATCTCTATTCTTTTTATAGTGTTATTAATATGTTTTAGCATGATATTTATTATAATAAAAAAAATTAACAAAGAAAGGATCACAATATAGATAAAAACTAAATATTCATATAATTCAATTAATCTAAAAAAATGACTATGTCCAAAGGTCAATGGTAAAATTGATATCACAAAATTAAGGCATGACCAAAAATATTAAATAAGTTGGAGAAAGTTAATATTAAAACATGAACATAAATAACACAACTTCTCCAAATAGTAATCTGTCACTTGAACTATATAAACCTATGGTACTGAAAGGATCGTGATCAAAAAAGACACATTGTACTTATCCAGCATTTTTCCACCAGATTATCATCACAAAATTGAAAATATGGTAGGAAGAGAGCTTAAATGTGTCTATGTTAGTCTATTGTAAAATGTGGAGAATGTGAGTCAGAAAACTTAAGTAAAAAATATTTAGACCCCAGAAACATTAATAAAAACCATACTGTCTACGATTGCCTATATTTACAATGAATGCAAATATATACATCGTACAAGCTTAGAACCATTCATAGACAAGCATGGTACATATATAATTGATGTTAGGGCAAGAATTCAAATAAATTCTCTTGAACATATGTCTCTTAAAAACATATCACTACTAAATAATACTCTTAATGGTGCAAATCCATGCAGAGAAACAATATTAAATGGTTTAAAGAAGCACTACTGTATTTGGAAGATGAAAGACAGTCGAAAAATACACTTATCAGGAAATTACGGGTATGGATGAATATATTAAAGTTAATGGATATAAATTCTATATTTTAGCACTATTCGACATAGAACTTAATATTTTCCTATATTACAAGATTTTAGGGGATTTAAAAAAGAATACAGATAAAGAGCTTAGATAAACCCACCAAAGGTCATGGGAGATTCGCTATCACCACAGACGGTCGTGAAATGTATAAAAAAATAGTTGAAGAATTAGGATTCATACATAACCTCTGTATTTTCCATTTAATCAAAGATTTACAGAGGTCGTTCATAAAAAGATGAAAAATAAAAAATTAGATCCCAATATTAAAGCCCAGTATCACGAAAAATAATAGCATATTACATATATTGCATCAAAAAGATTATAAGAAAGCTAAAAATAAATTTCAAAACTTATTATTACATATGAATAAGATTCCCCCTTAATTGAAGGATTTTATTAATACTAAACTCAAAACCCAATTTTGATGGGGTTTGCGAACTTATATAAGACATACCATATATAAATGTTTACCAACTACTAATAATACTTTGGAAAATTACTTTGGTGTGTCACTTCCAAGGCATTTAAAAAAGATTTATAAAACTGTTGATGGGATTTCAATGTATGTAAATTCAGAGAGAAAAACAACAGTATAAATTGGTACATTAATATGTTAAATTAGATTTTGTGCCTATTTTAAGGTTATAGTTTCTTATTTTTTAAAATTCAGAAAAAATACATTTGAAATCTTATATAGTAACTATGGAAAAGTTTTTAATTTTTTAAATAAATTTTAATCATGAATGTTCTTTATTGAACTTGTTCAATTAGAAAGTCTATGACTTTCTTTAGTTATAGTTTTTCATGATTATCCAGTAAAAGTTTTAGACAGTCTCTATGTTGCGGATCCAGCATCTTAAATAACTTTTAGGTTTTTGGATAATATTTTAGGAATAATGAATGAGTTTTTTTGTTTTAAATCAGATTTTATTCCTTGACAATTAGAAAGACAATCGAAAATATTACCAATGACCATTGCTTTTTTAACTGGTTTAGTAATCTCACCATTTTCGATTAGAAAAGAGTTATTGGATTCAACAGAGAAATCTCCAGAGATAGGATTTGCAGTATGTGCACCAAGAACATCGGTTACTAAAAATCCTTCATCGATTTCTGATATATCAATCTTGTTTTTAAAATTAAAGACAACATTAGACTGTGAGTTTACTGGGGTGGAGAAATATTCTCTAAAACCATTACCTGTACTTTCAGTATTACATTTGTTAGCAGAGTATATATCAAATATAAAGTTTTTCAGGATTCCATCTTTAACTAAGGTTGTTTTTTGTGAACTTGTTCCTTCTCCATCACTAACAGATGAATTAAAACCGCCAGGGTATCTACCATCATCGTATATACTTAAATTTTCACTCACGATTTTAGTATCTATTTTACCCTTTAACATAGATCTTGATCTATGGATGTTATCTCCATTAAAACCTGAAATAAATGGATTTAAAAGTCCTGTTGCTGCAGAATAATCTAATATGACATTTATATTATCAACATCAATTTTTATTCCACCAATTGAATCCTTAGCTATTTTACAAACATCTCTCACTAATTTTTCACCGCCTAAATCGAATATACATGAAGAAATAGAGTCATAATATGTTGATTTTTCATTATTTTTATAGGCATTAACTGCAAGGTATCCAAAAAATCCAGAAGCGGAATTTTCAACACACAAATCATTGGAATTTAAAATAAGGTTATGACTAAAATTTGCAAGGAAACCTGCTGAAGTAGACTCACATTTTTCATCTTCAGTTGCATTTAAAACTGTATTCATGAAATCTGTAGCTTTATCTAAATCAAAACCCTGATTAAATCTATGGTCAAATATTCCTTCAACTTTTTTATATTTCTGATTTTCTGAAAATGAGAAACTTTCATCTACTTCATTATATTTACAATTTGAAAATGCTTTTTCAGTTATTTCATGTATTTTTTCTGGGTCTGTTGTATATGCAAAACCTATTTTATTGTCTTTAATAATTCTAATTCCAATTCCAAAAGTATTTTCTCTTTTAGCAAAATTTAGAATGGATTTTTCACTATTCAATTCTATGCTTTCATTCTCTTCAATGAAAATTTCAAATTGATCTCCAAATTTTTTTAAATGTTTATTTGCTTCTTCTGCTAACTTGTATAACATATTATCCTCGTATTATGCTTCAAATTAGTTAATTATTCGTACAACACTAAATTTTTCATGAAACACCAGTATATCTATGAGCTATGTTACATGTTCCTTCTTTACTTACCATACATGCTCCAATAGGATGCATTGGATTACATTCTTCTCTAAAAAGCTTACAATCATCTGGTTTTGCAACTCCTCTAAGGATAGATCCACATATACAACCTATCGGTGCTTCTTTAACATTTTTAACTGATATATCGAATTTTTCCCTTGCATTAAATTGAGAAAATTCATCTTTAATTTCAAGTATAGAATTAGGAATTTCTGGAAAACCTCTCCACTCCCTATTCTCTACTTTAAATACTTCTTCAATAGCTTTTTGTGCTATTTGATTTCCTTCATCTTTAACTGCACGATTATATTCATTATCTATTTTAGCTTCATTATTTTTTATTTGTCTTAGGATCATATATACTCCCATTAAAATATCTAATGGATTGAATCCTGCCATAACTTGAGGGATGTTATGTTCATTTGAAAATACTTCAAAGGGTTTTAAACCAATGATTGTCCCGACATGACCAGGCTCAATTAAAGCATTTAGATTAGTTTTTCCTGACTCGATAAGAAACTTTAAGGCAGGAGGTATTCTTCTATGTGAAGATAAAACAGAAAAATTCTCGGGTGGGGTTGATAAAATCTCAGAAGCTGTTGTTGGTGCGGTGGTTTCGAAACCTGCAGCTATAAAAATCACTTCATTATCAACTTCACGAGCAAGTTCAACAGCATTAGCTATTCCATATACAACTCTAACATCAGCCCCTTCTGATTTTGCATAAGCAAGTGAATGAGTTGATCCTGGAACTCTAAGCATATCTCCAAATGTAGCTATAGTCATCCCTTTATCTGTAAGCTCTAATGCTTCGTCAATTTCCCTTGAGGGTACACAACATACAGGACAACCTGGTCCTGCTATAACTTCAACTTCACTCGGAAGTAGGGTTCTTAATCCATTTTCCATGATTGTGTGTTCATGAGATCCACATACATGCATAATCCTAACTGGAGTGGAAATTTGATTAATTCTATTAATTAATTCTTTGGAAAGGTTTTTCATAGTAAAACCAATGTTAATTCATTGTTTTGGATATAAATTTTGAGGTTTCCAACAATTCAATTTTTAATTTTTCATTAAAAATTAGTTCATCTAAATAGTATGGAAACTGGGCAACAATTCTAATCAGCAAAAAGCACCATTTTATTCATGATCATTTGTTTATACATATACATATTGGATAATTTTATAGTTATTTAGAGATAGGAAAATAATTGTCGCCCAATTTCTATATAATATTACATCCCAATTTCTATATAACATTACATTTTATTTTTTAATATAAACTTAATTTATAATATAAATATATTTTATTATTTTATACTGTAAAAATCCAACATTATAGAGGAAAATTTTTATGAATTTTGCAATATCCTATATTTAGATTTAGAATAATGTTTAAACGCAATAAAAATCTTTAAATAGATGTGGGTCAATAAATCTGGACTTTGTCTAGAATTCCATGGTCACCTCAAACTTTCCCATAATTTTCATTCCATTTTTCTCTCTGAATCTAAATACATTGAAATTCCATCAACAGTTTTATAAATCTTTTTTAAATACCTGAGAAGATTCATACCAAAGTAATGATCAAACTTTTAAAAGAGTTTGGATCTAATTTTTTATTTTTCATCTTTTTATGAACGATCTCTGTGAATTTTTGGGCTATGTCAACGATGTACGGGAGGATCGATTTTTTCTATTGAAGTTTTAATCTTGAAATTCTTAGATTAGGAAAATATAGATTAAAAATTCTTAATTTTTGAAATCAAAGGCATTAATCTTCAATTTCAAAGAAAACAGACGAAGATTGAGCAATTTCAAATGTAAAATGTAGATATTCAATGACTAATTACTGTTGATTTTGACACAGCCAAAAATTCCACAGAACACAAAAACCTTAAGTTGACAGCATTGATCCGCAACCAAAAATTTAATATACAATTAAATAAAAATTATATTGAGATGAAATATAAGAAACTAGTGGATGTTTATGAAGCATTATCACAAACAACAAAAAAATTAGAAAAAACAGCAATACTAACAGACTTATTTAAAGGTGTAGATTCTGAAAATATAGGTAAAGTCATTTTAATGTCATTAGGCTTAGTTTATCCAAAAAATAGCGAAGAAGAACAAGGAATTGGCGATAAACTTCTTATGAAAGCTATTTCACAAGTATTTGGAGTATCAATATCAAAGATTGAGGATAATATGAGAAAATTTGGGGACATTGGGCAGACCACAGAGGAATTATACAAAAAGAAAACTCAACAAACATTTTTATCAAAAGAATTAACAGTAAAGTTTGTTTTTAACAGTATTCGGAAAATTGCAATGATATCTGGAGATAAATCACAGTCACGAAAAATAGCTATTATATCAGAAATATTATCATCCGCCTCTGGACTTGAAGCAAAATATATTTCAAAGACTATTCTTGAAGAACTTAGACTTGGTGTAGGTGAAGCAATAGTACGAAATGCTATATCTGATGCATTTGAAATAGACAAAAAAGTTACTGAAAGAGCATATATGCTAACCAATGATTTAGGTTTGGTAGGAGAGTATGCTAAGGAAAAAGGTGTAAAAGGTCTTAAAGAATTAAATTTAATTCCAGGTAGACCTGTTAAACCAATGTTAGCTCAACTATCTCTAGGTATAGATATTAGTATTAAAGAAATGGGAAATGCAATTTGTGAAACAAAATATGATGGAATAAGAGTTCAAATACATAAAAAAGGTGATGAAATTAAGTTTTTCACGAGAAAATTGGAGAATATAACTAATGCATTTCCTGAAATGATTGAACCCATGAGAACTGGATTTCCAGACGAGAATTTTATTGTTGAGGGAGAAATGATAGCTACAAGAAATGAAAAGCCTATTTCATTCCAATATATTTTACATAGAGTTCGAAGAAAACATGACATAGATAAAGCTATTGAAAATGTCCCATTAACTTTATATTTGTTCGATGCTCTTTATTATCAAAACCCACTTATAGATAAACCATTAAACGAAAGAAGAAAAACATTAGAACAGATTATTAAGCCTGGAAAGAAAATAAATCTATCTACCAAGATTGATGTGAATATGGATAATATTGCTGAAGCTGAAAAACTGTTTAAAGACTCAGTATCTAACGGACATGAAGGGATAATGATCAAAAATCCTAATGAACCTTATATTCCTGGGACTCGTGGGAAAAAAATGTTAAAATTTAAGGCAGAACCTGAAACCTTAGATGTCATTGTAACAGGAGGAACTTATGGTCTTGGTAGAAGATCTAACTTTATTGGTTCATATTTAATCGCTTTAAAATCTGATGATAATGAGCTAAAAACAGTAGCTCATGTTGCAACTGGTTTAGACGACGAAACATTAGAGTATTTGACTAATTTAATGGAAAAGTATAAAAAATATGATAAAGGTACTAAAATATTTGTTGAACCAAGAATAATTCTTGAAATAGCCTATAGTGAAATCGTAAAAAGTCCAGATTATGAGGCAGGATATTCATTAAGATTTCCAGTAGTAAAAAGAATTAGAAATGATAAAGGAATAGATGAGATTAATACTGTTAAGGATTTAGAAGCCATGTTTAAATCTTAATACTAAACCGTTAAGTAATATTTTTCATTATCTTTAATGTTTGTATTGCTCTTTCTGTTAGCTCTTCATTTTCATAGATAATTTTAAATTCAGATTTAATAGCTCCATACACTTCAAATATTGCTTTTGTATTCTTATTTAATCTTTTCAGAAGTAAATTTATCGTTTCAGTTAAAATTGCATTAGTAATTACTAATTCTTTCCCAATTTCTTAGCTTTCTTTTGTCTTCAACAGCACTAAAAGGTTCATCTGTTGTATATTAAAGTATTCATCAACATAATGGATATATAAATAAACTTATGATTTGGACATACAAATAAGCTCACAACCAATAGAACTAATATTCTTTAAATCAAATCATTAGTATCAATTAAATTTAGATTTAAGATCCATTTCATGGTTTCAAAATCAATTTGGCCTGGTGCTGTAACATCATCAGAGGCAGCAAAAGTAATAGGTGCTTTAAATTTTGATGCGATTACTCTTGTATAGCTACCAAGTTCTCCCATAGATATAGCTATTGTATTATTAAATTTAGATAAAATAGCCAAAATTTTAAGTGTGTCTTCTAAAGTCTTACCTGTAACTGCTATTTTAGCTATATCTCCTATTTTAAGTTCTTCTTCAATTACTTCAGACATTTCATTTAAGGGTGGAGTTTTTTCAAAGTCATGATATGATATGATTGTTTTAACTCCTGTTTCAAGAATTGAGTTAATATAGTCTGATTTTGTTTGGAGTTCAACATCAACATACTCTGCAACATCACTTGTAGCTCTTAAAATAGCTATTCTATCTTCTTCAGAACCATTAAAATAGCCACCTTCTGATTTTGGTCTATTGGTTGCTATTGTAGGAAAATTGATTTCTTGAATAATTTCTTTAGCCATTTTAGGATTTGAATCATTTATTCCATCTATTCTAAGCTCTAAAATATCAACACCCTTTCTTATATAATCAGTAGCTATTTTTAAGATTTTTTCTTTGTTTTTTTCTAAAATTGGAACGGCTATTTTAGTATCAGAGTACAAGGTTGAACCTCTTTATTTTTCAATGCTGTCAACTTAAGGATTTTTGATTAAAATTTCTATTTAAGATTCTGGTTTATCAAGCTCTACTTTTAATTTTAATCCAAGTTTAAAAAAATAATTTTCTTAATTTAACAGCATTACTTCATTTTCGTAGTAGATATATAAGGTGTTAGATTTTTAACAAAAATCGAAGCATGAACAAACCTTATCATTAAGCTCCGTTGAATATGCAATAAATAACTTATAGTAAAAATACTTTAAAGCAAAATCCAATGTTTAATGAGTATATTTAACATTTTTAAAAAATTTTTTATTTTTTAAAGTTAGAAACGGAAAATCAAAGATTTCCCTAAATTCACTTTGCGAATAAACAAAAAATCTTTGATTTTTCTAAATTCACTTTTTGAATAAATCTATGATTTTCTTTATTGAACTTGTTCAATTAG
>JAISZW010000237.1 GCA_031284445.1 Candidatus Methanovirga basalitermitum
GTAATTGAAATGAAGTAATTGAAATGAAGTAATTGAAATGAAGTAATTGAAATGAAGTAATTGAAATGAAGTAATTGAAATGAAGTAATTGAAATGAAGTAATTGAAATGAAGTAATTAAAATGAAGTAATTAAAATGTTTATGATTAACTAACAAACTATAATTGCAGAGACTGTCCAAATTTTTACTGATTAAAGTTTATTAGTGTTATGATGTTATTATCATTTATAATTTCACCACATAACACAGTATTAATTTTTAGCCCCCTATTTTTTTCAGGAGTAAAATAAGATGTTAAAGGTCTCTAATTTTTTTCAAAAAAATGCAGAAAATAAATTGAAATTTCACAAAAAGAAATCATATGAAAATTTTCAAAATGTCATATTTGAAAAAATAGTGAAAATTAAACTGTCTTAACAATAATACTTATACTCAACTTTTATAACATAACATCATATTCATAACACTTATGAAACCTTTCAAATTAAGATTTAAAGTCATTAAATGATTTTAAAATAACTTAATCAAATGTTAAAAAAGTTTGATAAAACACTATTATAAGACAATTGAAGGATTATTAGAGTATTTAACATTGCTCATGAAATATAAAGAAAAAACTCCACAATTTTTTTTATAGTGCTCATTTAATCAACAAGTTCATATACACAACGAGGATAAGATAGATAACAACGATTAATACTTCCTAATTTGTTTAATTTAAATCCATTTTCAATCATTGACCCATTAAAATCATCAATTCTACCAAACCTTTAAAATCAAAGTACAAAACTAACTTAAGAAAAAACTTCTAAGTAATAGTTTATATTTAATGAGGGAATTGATAGCAATGAAAAATTTCTTAGGTTGACAACATTGCAGTAAAAATTTGGACATTCCCCCCACCCAACAAATATAAAACAAAATCAAATCAAAGAACATGGGAAAACTAATTGATAAAAAAAGAAAAAAACAAAAATATAAAACTAAAAATTACTAAAAAACAAAAAATATAAAAACACTTTACGAACTACTGAGTATATAAATATTTAAAAATAGTTAAGATTCTTTTTATAGTTTTTTTTAAAATGAATATAAAAACGCCAAGACAGGGATTTGAACCCCGGCGAAGAAAATCTTCACAGGATCTCAAGTCCTGCGCCTTACCTGACTAGGCTATCTTGGCAGAGAAAATATAAAATAATTAAATTGGAATAAAATGTTGATTAATAATTAAATAAAATTAACTTTTAAGTTCTATTTCAATACTTACATTATCTGGAACATTAACTTTCATAACTTGCCTCATAGCACGTTCATCTGCCCCAATTCCAATAAGTCTTTTATGAATTCTAAGCTCCCATTTTTCCCAACTAGCTTTTCCTTCACCATCAGGTGATTTTCTTGTTGGTACAACCAATTTTTTAGTTGGAAGTGGGATTGGACCTGATAAATCTACTCCTGTTCTTTCAGCTATTTTCTTAAGTTGGTCACAGATATAGGCTAATTTATCTGGATCTGTTCCTGTAAGTTTAATTCTTGCTTGATTCATACTTCATCCTCTTAAAAATATAAAAAAACTAAGATGAAAAGAAATTATTCAAATGGAAGTTGACTAAATCCAGAAAAAGGTATTATTAGTATTTATTTACCAGAATTCAGTCCAAAAAAAACCATTAAATTCTAATCATTTATTTTACTGGAACAATGTTCATACACATACCTGCAGCCACAGTTTGACCACTATCTCTTATAGCAAATCTACCCATATGAGGAATTTCACTATATTTTTCGATTACCATAGGTTTTGTTGGGCTAACTTTCACAATAGCTGCATCCCCTGTTTTTAAGAAGTCAGGGTTTTCATCTGCAACTTGACCAGTTCTTGGATCCAATTTTTTAGATAGTTCTAAAAAGGTACAGGCAACTTGAGCTGTGTGACAATGGAACACAGGAGTGTATCCAATGGTTATAACACCAGGATGGTTTAATACTTGAACTTGTGCATCGAATTCTTTAGCTACCGTTGGTGCATTATTTGTATGTCCTGCAACATCCCCTCTTCTAATATCGTTCTTACCTACACCCCTAACATTGAATCCAATGTTATCACCAGGCTCAGCTTGATCAAAGGTTTCATGGTGCATTTCAATTGTTTTTACTTCACCAGACGCTCCTGCAGGTTCAAATACAACATTTTCTCCTTTTTTCATTATGCCAGTCTCTACTCTTCCAACAGGTACAGTTCCTACACCAGTAATTGAGTAAACATCCTGAATAGGTACTCTTAGCGGCAAAGTGGTTGGTTTCTCAGGAGCTTGTAATTCATTTAAAGCGTCTATTAAAGTTGGTCCATTGTACCATGATGTGTTACTACTACTTTCTGAAATATTGTCTCCTTCAAATGCAGAAACTGGGATAAAAGTAATGTCCTTGTAACCAACAGTTGCAATTAAAGAAGTAATCTCATCTTTTAATTCATTAAATTTCTTTTCATCATACTTAACAAGGTCCATCTTATTAATAGCAATAATAAGTTGATTTATGCCTAAAGTCTTAGATAAGAAAACATGTTCCTTAGTTTGAGGCATTACACCATCATCTGCAGCTACTACGAGAACTGCTGCATCTGCTTGGGATGCTCCAGTAATCATGTTTTTAACGAAATCTCTGTGTCCTGGGCAGTCCACAATTGTAAATTCGTATTTTGGAGTTTCAAATTTTGCATGTGCTAAATCAATTGTAACTCCTCTTTCTCTTTCTTCACTAAGTTTGTCCATCACAAATCTAAATTTGTTTTCTCCTTCATCTAATTGCTGTTCAGCTATTGCTCCAGATTTCAATAATAAGTGTCCTACAAGTGTAGATTTTCCATGGTCAACATGTCCAATGAATGCTAAGTTAATATGTTCTTTTTCTTTTGCCATAATAAAAAAACCTCCAATATTAGAGTTCAAAATCATTTAATTAATAAGTGAGTTAACAGTTTTTAAATCTTATTTTTGTAATAGTTAAATAATTAAGATTCATTTTGATTTTTTAAGTTGAGTATTTAACTTATATATTTTTATATTTCTTTTATATAAATATTTATCTATTAAGTAATACAATATCGTAATTTTCTACAATTAAAAATTCTACCATGGGAAAAAACTTCGATTATTTGTTTTAAAAGTTGAACTATTGCCCTATGTAATGGTCTGCTCCATAAGGTTCTGGAGTTAAACCTTTTCTCTGTCTAACTTCTTTAATAATTTGTTTTTGAAGCTCATTCGGTAATCTTTCAAAACCTGCATTTTCAGTAGACCATAAACATCTACCTTCTGTAGCAGACCTAATATCTCCTGCAAAGCCAAACATTTCAGCGACAGGAACTTTAGATTCAATATTTGCCATGTCACCTTCTTGATCCATGTCAACTATTTGACCCCTCCTATTTTGAATCTCCCGTGTGGCATTGCCCATGTAATCTTTAGGAGTATTAATAAATACTTTCTGAATTGGTTCAAGTAAAACAGGCTGGGCTAACATTATCGAACCAAAAATAGCTTTTCTTATAGATGGTAAAACTTGAGCAGGTCCTCTATGAATCGCATCCTCGTGAAGCTTCGCATCTACAAGTTTAAATTTTAATCCTACAGTTATTTCATTAGCTATTGGACCAGCATCTAAGGCTGATTCAAAACCTTCAATTAAAAGCTCTCTAACTTCATCTAAGTATTGAATACCACGAGTCATGTTAAGGAAAATATTTTTATTATGTACATCCCAGACTCTTCTCGCTTCTTCTTTGTTTAAACCATTCTCAATGAATATTGGAGCAGACTCTTTACCTTTAACTCGACCTTCTTTAATTTTACCTTCATTAATAGCATTGTAGATAGATTTGTCTAATGGTTCAACTTCAATGTAGAACCTATTATGCTTGTTTGGAGATTTTCCTTCAACAGGTCCTGCTTTTCCTGAAACGGTTTCTCTGTAAACAACAATAGGCTCAGAAGTCTCAATTGCAACACCTTTTTCATTTATTCTATAAGTGATAATCTCCAAATGAAGTTCACCCATACCTGAAATTAAATGTTGACCAGTCTCTTCGTTAATGTCTACCCTGATAGTAGGATCTTCTTTAGATATCTGTCTTAAAACTTCTATCAATTTAGGAAGATCTTTTGTATTTTTAGCTTCAACAGCTACTGTAACTACTGGTTCAGATATATGTTCAATACCTTCAAACTCCTTAATTCTTTTTCCATCATCACAGATTGTTTCTCCAGCAACCGCACCTTTAGCACCAGTTATAGCCACAATATTTCCTGCAGGAACTTTATCTGTGTTGACTCTTTCAGCACCAAAGAATACACCTACTTGTTGGGTTCTTGCCTTTATGTGGGAACCTACAAGATAAACTTCCATGCCCTTTTCAATTGTTCCCCCATAGACTCTTCCAGTAGCAATTTCACCAGCATGTTTGTCAATACTGACATTTGTTACCATAACAGCTAATGGTCCTTTTGAATCTGTATGTATCATTCCTTGTCCTTCTTCACTTTCAATGTCTCCTTCCCAAATATTTGGAACCCTGTACTCTTGTGATTCCAAAGGACTTGGTAAATGTTTAACAACCATCCCTAACAATACCTCAGTAATCGGAACTTTTTTAGCTAATTCTTTTTGTTTGTCCTCATTACAAAAGTCTATAATATCTTTGAAGTTGATTCCTGATTTTTGCATTATTGGAATGTTAATTGCCCAGTTATGATATGCTGAACCAAATGCAACACTACCATCACTAACATCAATTTTCCACTTATCCTTCTTATCTTCAGGAGCCATTCCTCTAATAAGTTTGTCGGCTTCAGCTATTATCTTAATAAATCTATTTTGAAGTTCATCTGGTTGTAATTTTAATTCATTGATTAACCTATCAACCTTGTTAATAAATAATACTGGTCTAACATTTTCCTTTAATGCTTGTCTGAATACGGTTTCAGTTTGAGGCATGATTCCTTCAACAGCACATACAACAACAACCGCTCCATCAACAGCTCTCATTGCACGAGTTACATCTCCTCCAAAGTCAACATGTCCTGGAGTATCAATCAAATTAATCAAATAATTGTTATCTTCATACTTGTGAACCATAGAAACACTTGCAGCATCAATTGTAATTCCTCTTGCTGATTCTTGTTCATCGAAATCAAGACTTCTTACATCACCAGCTAAATCTTCAGAAATCATACCTGCTCCTGCTAAAAGATTATCAGATAATGTAGTTTTCCCATGATCAATGTGTGCAACAATACCTATGTTTCTTATGAATTTTGGTTCATACATCAATTCCTTTATTTTTTCAATCATTTTGTCTCGTCTACTCAAAATATCACCCTATTGAATAAAGAATTGTTAATAAATTCATTCTAAGTTGAATATATTAATGGGAAATATGTTAATGTGCTGCTCTTGCAACTCTTTCTTTCTCTTCCTTTTTCTGAATTGCAAAACTCCTAGTATCATATTCAGAAGCAAAAACTATTTCATCTGTTAAACACTGAGTAGCTGATTTCTTATTCTTAAAAGAAGACTGTAGGGCCCCTTTTGTTAAAAATCCTAAAGATAAATCTACTCTTCTTTGAGGGGAAATATCAACAGCTACTTGATAACCAATACCACCATATCTAATTCTTGTAGTTTCTTCTCGTGGAGAAGTATTTTCAATTGCTTTTACTAAAATCTGAATAGGATTTTGCTTAGTTTTCTTGTTAATAGCCTCCAAAGATTCCTTAACAATGTTATAAGCTTTATTTTTTTTACCAGAATTTATCTCAGTTCTCATTATTTTATTGATCAATCTTTCTATAATAGAAACTTTTGATTTAGAAAATTGTCTTTTAACATGTCTACCCAATGTATGGGGAACTAAAACTTCATCCAAACAAATATATTTGGTTAACCCTAAATCTTCGACCTTAACTTCTTTTAGATCCCATTTATCCAAAATTCGACTCATTAAACTACCTCACAGGTTTTTCTATTTTACCACTAACCATCTCAGATAAAGCAACATTATTTACTTTACTAACTTTCCACCTAACACCAGGAATATCCCCCATAGCTCTTCCTGAAGGTCCACCGATTCCTTCAATCATGACTTCATCGTGTTCGTCGATGAATCCAATAGCTTTATCTCCTGGAGTAAATGCAGTTAATTGTTTTCCATTTTTAATCAATTGTACACGAACACATTTCCTTATAGCAGAATTTGGTTGTTTAGCTTCGATTCCAACTTTTTCAATTACAATTCCTCTTGCTTGAGGTGCTCCTTCAAGAGGATCAGCTTTAACATCTAATCTTAAAGCTTTTCTTTTATATTCAACATCTTTCCATTTGAAATTTTGTCTATTTTTTTTAAGTTTTTTTGCAGCAAAAAGCCCTGGCATAAATATTATCTCCTTATAAATAATAATTAATTAAATTTCTATTGTTTATTTAAAATATTATATTTAAAATTTCAATAACTCATCTTAAAAGATAATATTTTATTTTTATTAAAATTTAATTATAATTATTTTATTTTTTTTACTGAGTTAATCAGCATAATATATATTTCATGATCATGTAAGTTAATTAATCATTTGTCTACTATTATCATAATTACTATTATCATACTATTTTATCATAATATTACTAATACTATGTTGTCTTTTAGCCAATAATTTAGCTCTTTCAATAGTTTGACCATTTTTACCAATGGCTATATTCTTATTTTGACCTTCAGCAACAATATTAGCTATTTTTTCTTCATCTTCCTTTTGGATTATTTTAATGGTTTTAAGTTGAGCTGGAGCCAATAAATTTCTCAAAAACTCTACTGGATCTTCAGAGTGTTCAATAATTTCAACACTTTTATCAACAGTTTTTTGAACTTTTGTGACTGTAATTCCTTTTTTACCAATAGCTAAACCCATATCACCATTTTTCACAACAAATGTTACCTTGCCGTTTTCATCATCAATGATACAGTCTTTAACCATAGCCCCAGTCATATTTTCAAATAGTGCTATATATCTTATTTCATTTCCATTAAATTTAATCGACACAATAATCTACTCCATAACATCTAAAATGGTAGAATCTCCTGGATCATTAATAAGTAGAGTAGCAACAGTAAAAGGTTTCCCACATACAGATCCTAAATCCATGCTTGTTCCTTCATAAACATACATAGGAATTTCTGAAAGTTTAGAATAGTATTTCACATCTTCAATAATTTCTTTAGGAGAATTTGCGGCTACCACAACAAGTTTACCACTTCCTAATTTCAAGGATTGAATTGACTTTTCAGAACCTAATGTAACATCTCCTGTATCAATTGCTACTCTAATTCCTCTATCTATATCCATCATCTGCCTCCTTATGGTTATTTACTATTTATTTTTCATCATTATACTGACTGAACCTGTACCAATGGGTATTGGTTGTCCTATGATGATATTTTCAATAATACCTGTTAGTTCATCAACTTCTCCTCTTATACTTGCATGGAGAAGATGTTTCCCAGTTTCTTCGAAAGCTGCACGAGCCAAAACACTAGATTTAGTACCACTAATACCATGTCTACCAATGGATTTTACTGCTCCATCAACAGTCATCATATCAGCCACTAACATGATATGTCTAATATCAACACTAAGACCTTGTTCATCAAGTGTATTAAGAGCCTCTTTTATTATTGCATTACGAGTTGCTTCAATACCTAAAACAGTATAAATTTCATGAATGTTATTTGTAGTGGTTCTAACTTTGTCTATACCATTCATTTTAAGAACGGCTTTAAGATTTGAACCTTCAGTATGAAGAACCCATTCTTCATCTTTTCTAATTATAACTCTATTAACATCTTTAACACCACTAATTTGCAAATTTCTAAGCTTATCAGCTAATAGACGAACATCTCTAATTTGTATACCATTTTTAGTTCTTTTATCTAATTTTGGTGCAATAGTTATACTATAATCTTCATCATCAATATTTATTATATGTTTTTTAAATGATTTTTCTATATCCAATATAATATCATCAAATTCAAGATGTTTTTCTTTAACTTTTTCAGGACTAACAACTATCTCAACATTCATCTGTCCATAGTCAACATGAAAATCATCTAAAACATCATTTATTGTGATTTTAGCAATTGTACTTGCTGTTTTTTTAACAAATTCTTCATCGAATCTATGGTCTTCATCGAAGTATATTACCATAGTTGGTGTTGATATGGTTTTTCTTGCATCTACAATTTCTATTAACCTTGGTAATCCCAAGGTAACATTAAGTTCTACTACTCCAGCATAGTGAAAAGTATTCATCGTCATTTGAGTTCCTGGTTCTCCTACAGATTGAGCAGCGACTGTCCCTATTGCTTCTCCAGATTCCACTTTTGAATGCTCATAGGCTTTTTTAATTCTAAAAATAAGAGTTTCTAATTCTTTATCTGTCAGTTCCCTTCTATCGTATGCTTCTGCAATATCATAGATATAACTTTCTGGAAATTTGGCTTCTTTTTTTTTAGCTATTTTAATAACTTTATTTATTACTTTTTGATTAATATCTTCCACAATATCACCTTAATAGCTATTATTTAACTCTCATTTCATCAATTATTCTATCTAAGTCAGCTACTTTACCATGATCGCTTTTAGTTGGATCAACTCCATCTTCACCAAACATTGTTTGAATTATCAATCCTTTGTTGTCTGTAACCATTCCGTTATCTTTTACACTAATATCTTGGAGAGCATTAACAAGACGTCTTTGCATATAACCACTTTGAGCCGTACGAACAGCTGTATCAACTAATCCTTCTCTTCCACCCATTGCATGGAAATAAAATTCAATTGGATTTAAACCTTCTTTATAACTGGAATGTACAAATCCACGTGCTTTAGCACCTAATTCATTCTTTTTAAAATGAGGCAATGTTCTTTCAATGTATCCTCTGTCAATTCTACCACCACGAACAGATTGCTGTCCTACACATGCACTAATCTGAGTAAGATTAAGCATGGATGCTCTTGCTCCAGTAGTTGCCATTATTACAGAATGATTATCCATTCCAAAATAATCTTCTGCTATTTTACCAGACTTATCCCTTGCTTCTCCAAGAACTTGCATAATCTTCATTTCTAAAGTTTCTTCTAAACTTCTACCAGGTAATGCTTCTAATTCATTGTTTTCATAAGCTTCTACAAGTTGATCTACCTTTTCCTCAGCATTAGCTAAATGATCTTGAATTCTCTCTTTTGCCTCTTCTGGAATGTCTTCATCATGGGTACTTGTAGTTATTCCTACTTTCATTATACCTGAAATAGCTAAATTTGTTGATTCATCAAGAAATTGTCTTGCTCTATCAGAACCATATTTTTTCACAATTTTATCCAATATTTTCCCTGAAAATGATCCATATGCTTTCTCATCTATTACCCCAGTAATTAGTTCTCCATCTTCGATAACAACATATGCATCATAATGACATTCTTTACCTTTGCAAATATCACATTTATTACAAATTTCAGCCTTATATTGCATATTAAGTTTATCAGGTAAAAGTAGACTAAACAATTCCTTTCCAGTCCAGTTATCGTTTTTTTTCTTTGGTATTATCATTTTAGCTTTTCTTATAACTTGGAATGCTTGTTCTTCCGTGAACATTGAACCTTTTCTTGTTAAAAGATATGCTCCTGATATATGGTCATGAATAGCACCGATTATTGGTCCACCAAAACGAGGGGAAAGGATATGTTCTTGAACTCTCATTAATGATTTCGCCTCTGCACGAGATTCATCAGTTTGAAAAACATGCATATTCATTTCGTCTCCATCAAAATCTGCATTGTATGGGGGACAGACACACAAATTCAATCTAAAAGTTTTATATGGTAAAATTTTAACTTCATGTGCCATCATCGACATTCTGTGAAGTGATGGTTGCCTGTTAAATAATACAATATCACCATCCTTTAAATGCCTTTCTACTATATATCCTGGTTTCAACTTTTCTAATATCGCCTCTTTTGTTTCATCATAGATCCTTATTTTTCTTTTATCAAGTCGTATGACATAGTTAGCTCCTGGATGAACATCAGATCCGTTTTTAATATATTCTCTCATTTCATCAACATTCCACTCATTTACATGTACAGGTACTGTAACTTCTTTAGCAATTGTTTCAGGAACACCAACTTCATTTATACTAATATTAGGATCAGGAGATATTACTGTACGTGCTGAAAAATTAACTCTTTTACCAGAGAGATTATTTCTGAAACGCCCTTCTTTACCTTTAAGTCTTTGTGTTAATGTTTTTAAAGGTCTTTTAGATCTATGTCTTGCAGGAGGAATACCTGATGATTCATTATCAAAGTAGGTCGTTACATGGTACTGTAAAAGTTCCCAAAGATCCTCAACAATGAGTTGTGGAGCACCAGCCTCCATATTTTCAATTAATCTTTGATTGATTCTTAAAATATCTACAAGTTTGTGTGTCAAATCATCTTCTGACCTTTCTCCAGATTCTAAAGTAATTGAAGGTCTTACAGTAACAGGAGGAACAGGAAGAACAGTTAAGACCATCCATTCAGGGCGTGCGACTTCATGATTAACTCCTAAAAGTAAAGAGTCCTCATTGTTAATTTTTTCAAGTCTCTCCCTTATTTCACTCTGAGTTAATCTGTAACCTCCCTCCATAATAGAAACAGGTTTATCTATTTTGATTTCTTCTTGTTCTTCACCACAATATGGACACTTATCTATGCCTTTTGCTTCCTTATAGACTTCTTTTATAATTTTAGTTAAACTTTCACCATTTTCCATTAATTCATTAATTTTAGAAGTATAGCTTTCTATCTCACTCTCAGTTAAAAGAATACGACCACATTTATTACATGTAGATTGTAAGATCTTGTATATTGTATCACCAAAGCCTACATGAACAACAGGTCTTGATAATTCTATACTTCCAAAGTGTCCTTGACAATCTCCTCCCTTAGAACCACAAGTTTTACATTTTAGACTTGGATCAATTACACCTAAATGCGGATCCATCAAACCTCTTTCTATAGGGTAACCATCTTCATCATAGGTATCTGGAGTTTCAATTTTTCTTACAGACATTTCTCTTATATTCTCTGGAGACATCAAACCAAAGGCTATTTGAGAAATTTGTTTTAATACTGGATTCAATTTATTCTCTCCTTGATTAACATTTACTTTTTCAATCCTTTTTCAGATATTTAAGCTTTATCTTCAAGTATGAGTTTAGGAAATACACACAAGCTTTTTAATTCATCTAATAATAATTTAAAAGCATAAGAAATTTCAACTGGGAATGAATCTACTTCACCACATATTGGACAATAAATTTTATTCCTAATTTTATCATGTACTGAAAGCATACCACATTCACCACATATTATAGCTTCATATTTATCTGATTCATCTAAAAGTCTCTCTTTTAAGGCTAATGCAGCACCATGAGCAATTAAACAATCTCTTTCCATTTCTCCAAATCTTAAACCACCTTCACGAGCTCTTCCTTCAGTTGGTTGTTTTGTAAGGACTTGAACAGGTCCACGTGAACGAGCATACATTTTATCAGTCGTCATGTGATGTAACTTTTGATAATATGCTACACCTACAAATATTTCTGCCTCTATTCTTTCACCAACCATTCCATTGTAAAGTGATTCACATCCAGTAGATTCAAAACCATTATCTGTAAGAGACATTTTAATTTCTTCCTCTATATTCTGATTAAACGGAGTACCATCAACTCTTTCCCCTTTTATACATCCTGCTTTACCAGCTACCATCTCTAAAACCTGACCAACAGACATCCTTGAAGGAATAGCATGAGGATTGACTATTAAATCTGGAACAACTCCATTTTCTGTGAATGGAACATCTTCCTGAGATAGTATAAGACCTACAACTCCTTTTTGTCCATGTCGTGATGCAAATTTATCTCCAAACTCTGGTTGACGTGTATCTCTAACTCTAATTTTAGTTAATTTACTTCCTTCAACTGTTTCTATTAGAAGCACAGCATCTACAATGCCTTTTTCCCCATTTCTAACCGTAACAGAAGTTTCTCTTCTTTTTTCATTTGCAGAACCAAATTCATCAATTTCTTCTAAAAAACGAGGAGGAGAAGTTTTTCCTATTAAAACATCCCCAGATTCAACATAAGATTCAGGATTAACAATACCATCTTCATCTAAGTACCTATATGCTTTTTCAGATTTGTATCCTCTCACACCTTTCCCAGGTATCTCAAACTTGTCTTCTTGACCTCCAGGATATTTTCTTTCAAAAATTTCATAGGATCTAAAAAATGAAGACCTCGCAAGACCTCGCTCTAAAGAAGATTTATTTAGGATTAAAGCATCTTCCATATTGTAACCTTCAAAGGACATAACAGCTATTACAAAATTTTGACCAGATGGGCGTTCATCATAGTCAGTAACATTGGTGATTCTTGTTTTAACCATGGGAGTTTGTGGTTGATGTAGTAAATGAGCTCTTGTATCAGTACGATGCATATAATTAGAAACATACAATCCTAATGCTTGTTTTGTCATTCCTGCTTCCATAGTATTCCGTGGTGAAGAGTTATGATTTGAAAAGGGAATGATTCCAGCACAAATCCCTAACATTGTTGAAGGATCAATTTCTAAATGAGTATGGTCTTCATTAAGATCATTAAGACCCATTGCTATATACGAATTTTCTTCTTCCTCAGCATCTAAATATTCAACAATGCCTTTTCCTATTAAATCATCCCATTTAAGTTTTTTTTCTATTATTTCTTGAATATGATTATCTTTAAGTAAAGGAACACCATCTTTAACAATTATTAAAGGTCTCCTTGCTCTTCCAGGATCGTTGAAAACATATATCTCCGATGTTTTATCATAATAAGTGATGTTCATTTCCTCAGAAACTTCACCTGAACGTCGTTTTTCTCTCATTTTTGAGACGAAATCCTCTGGATTTTCACATTTACCTATGAGTTCTCCATTTATATAGATCTTAGTACCATTCACAAATTTTCCTCCAATTAGAGCATCATGATTTAATTTGTTTTATGTAAAAATTTCAATAATTTTTAAAAGTTAGATTTAATAATTTTAAAGTTAAAAAATGATTAGTTAGTCACAGAGATAACTATAAGGAAATTTATTTTCTGTTTATATTTCTAAATAAAATCTATTTCAGAACCTTGTTCTATAATAATATTCATTCCTTCAATAACATCTTTTATCTCATTAGCATCTGAACCTTCAGATATTTTACACATAAGAGCTAAATTTTTCACTAAACCGCAATTAGGACCTTCAGGAGTTTCATTTGGACAAACTTTACCAAATTGTGTGGGATGCAAATCTCTTGCCTCAAAATGAGGTTGAGTTCTACTTAAAGGAGAAACTACTCTTCTAAGATGTGATAGTGTACCCATATAACTTGTTCTATCAAGAAGTTGACTTACACCTGCCCGTCCACCTACCCAATTACCAGTTGCTATAGCATGTTTGATGTTATCTGTTAAAACATCAGCTCTTGTAGCCTGTTTTATAGAAAGTTCTTTCCTACGGTAAACACTTCTATCAAGTTGATAAGATATATCTCTTGTTAAATTAGTAAATGCAACTCTAAAAAGATCTTCCATCAAATCACCAGAAACACGAAGTCTTTTATTAGTGTAGTGATCCTTATCATGAGGTTCTCTTTCTTCAAAAATAACCTGCAAAAGCATTTCAGCCATTTCAGCTAAATAAATAGCTTTTTTCTCTCTTTTATCACTTTCAATACCAATATGTGGAAGCAAATATCTGTCAATAATATTTTCAGCATGTTTAATACGATATTCTTCAGCCATACCCTTAACAACACGATTTCCAATGAATTTAATGGCTAATTTTTGAAGATATTCTTCTCTTTCTTCATCAGACAGTTCTCCCATATCTTTAGAACTTGATTTCAATCCACTATCAGAAACTTGAATGTCATCGGCAACTACCATTTGGTAATCAAATGTGCCAGAAATCGTTTCTATAATTTTTTGGTCAGTTGAAAGCCCCAAAGCTCTAAGTAAAATTACTAATGGAATTTCACCTGGAACATAAGGGAAAGAAATCCTCAAAAAAGCACCATTTTTACGAGGTTTCCTATATTCCAAAGATATTTTAGCTCTAAAACCACTTTTAATAGAAGTCACTACTGCTTTAGCTCTTCTCTCACTTGGATCACCAATTCGTTCTAAAATAACTTTATTAGGTGCAATTTCTTCCATTGTTACAACTGCTCTCTCTGATCCATTAACTATAAAGTAACCTCCTGGATCTATTGGGTCTTCACCAGCTTTTACCAATTCTTCTCCATTCAACCCTTTTAAATGGCAATAATCAGACTGCAACATTAATGGTAATTCACCAATAGGAATCAGTTCAAAATCATTTTCTTCCTCCTTATTATCTAAAGCCATTTCCAAAAATAAATGAGTAGAATAAGTCAAATTCCTTAATCTTGCTTCCTTAGGAAATATTAAAGTCGTTGAACCATCAGCTTCTTTAGCATAAGGTTTTTCAATCTTAACTTCTCCAGTTCTAACTATATAATCTCCCTGTTCAAAAGAAATAGGTTCTGCAATATCTATAATATTTTGTATTCTATTGTTTATAAAATCGTTGTAGGATTTTATATGATGATTCACTAAGTCGTATTTATCAAAAAATGTATCTACTAAACTCCATGTGTTCTTCATGGGGATCCTCCAAATAATAACATTACATTAACAGACAATGCAATAAAACAAATAGATTAACAATATCACAACTGATACTCTTAAAAACTAAAGTTTAATACATTCACGAGCCTTACAGTTACAAATTATATTAAAGAAATAAAGATTATATGGTTTTTAATCAAGGTTCTATTTTAATTGATGCATGTATCTTAAGGAATACTTAATAATCTGATACTGTTTATATTAAAATAAGTAAAAATAAATCAAGACTTAAATATAATAATTCAAGATGAACTATGATTCTAATTCAAGATGAACTATGATTCGACGAGTCTATAAGTAATAAATATACCCGCAGTATCACTTTTTCGTGTGATTTGCAACACATCACCTTCTTTAGCATCAATAGCATTGACAACAGGATCAGTAATTTTAATCTTAGGTAATTGGTTCTTATTGCAATCTAAATCTTTAAAAACCTTCCTTTTATCAGATTCAGATAGTATACTATGTTCTGGAACAAGTTCATGTTCTAAAATATCTTTTTTCAAATTATTCCTCCACCAAAAAAGTATAGATATGAAAATTAGAACGGGCCCGACGGGAATTGAACCCGCGGCCACTTGGTTAAAAGCCAAGCGCTCTGCCAGACTGAGCTACGGGCCCTAATAAACATTAATTGATTATCATGATTCATAACTAATATTAGTAGTCTTACAATCCGTTTAGCTTATTATAAACACAATATAACCATTTCTATAAAAGAATATTATAGTGTAAAAATAGTCATAGTAATTAGTTTTTGGTTGTCATGATATTTATACTTAACTACTTGAGGATTTTTTTTAGATGATATTTGCTTTATGAAAACATCAAATTTTTGGTGAAAAGAATTTAAATTAATTGAAATATCATGTATTTATTCTATTAACAAAAACAACTTGCATGTTGAACTACTATGTATAAAATCAGAGATCTATATCCATAAAAAAAAATGCTTAGACTAAAAAATTATCATACAAAAACGCCCTGGCCGGGATTTGAACCCGAGTCGCAGGCTCGACAGGCCCACATGATAGCCCCTACACCACCAGGGCATATAATATGCATCAAATAAACTTAGATTTTAATTTATTTTAGAAATTAATTAATCTTCTAATACATTTTAAGATAGATTAAAAAACATTTTAAAATAGAAGATTGATTTATTCCATGAATATTTTTTATTGAAGTTTATTTATAAACTTTTCTATTTTAAATATATCTTTTTTTAGAATATTTTTAAATATATCTTTTTTTATAATATCAGTTGAATATATCAGTTTTTTTAGAGTATATCAACATCAAATTAGTATATTGTATCTAAATAAGTATAGAATCCCGCCTGCCGGACTTGAACCAGCAACATTTGGATCTACAGTCCAACGCTCTGCCAAATTGAGCTAAGGCGGGAAATGGGACCACCCGGATTTGAACCGGAGTCTCAGGCTCCCAAAGCCCAAAGGATCGACCAAGCTACCCTATGGTCCCATCATCACATTACATTTTTTTTATAATCTACATTAATATATGGAGTATTATATAAACCTTAAAATTAACGACATATAAACCTTAAAATAATGCACTAAAGTTTTTATAAAGCCCCGGACGGGAATTGAACCCGCGACCACGGGATTACGAGTCTCGCACTCCACCAGACTGAGCTACCGAGGCAAAACTCCTTTAAAACGGCTCCAAAAACTTAAAGATCGATTAAACTACTAAATAAATGAGAATAATATCTCTTATAGATTTGTCATCTACTCCCAACTGAAGTTAAGGGGCTTGGTATGTAATTAGATTCTAATGAATCCAGAGTTGTCATGACCTTTAAATCCCTACGAAGCATAGGTGCATACTTTCCAAATGCTCTTATAAAAAATATTTTTTTGCAGCATTTGTATCTCTATCCACAAACTTATTACAAGTCTTGCAATATGCTTGT
>JAISZW010000081.1 GCA_031284445.1 Candidatus Methanovirga basalitermitum
TCAATGATATATACCTTCTTCTTTAATTGTGACGGTAAATATTTTGTATTATTATTGATGTTCCTAATATCATCTACCCCATTATTACTAGCAGCATCCAACTCCAAAACATCTATCGCGGTGTGGTTATTGATACTACGACAATTTTCACATGTATCACAACAATCACCATCTTGTGGGTTAGCACAATTTACTGCTTTGGCAAATATTTTAGCAATTGTGGTTTTCCCGATTCCTTTAGGACCGGCAAAGATATATGCATTGGTGATATTGTTATTTTTAACGATATTTTTTAGAGTTTTAACAACATGCTCTTGTCCAATAACATCCTTAAACTTACTTGGTCGATATTTTCGATAAAATGCCACATAATTCATCCTAATAATATTATATTTTATACAATTACTCCTATTTATTTATTTAAATTTTTCAATTCTTTCCTAACTGGGTGCTCATTTATCTTGTTCTTGAGTTGTGCCATCTTTTTTTTAATAGTTTCATCATTTGTGCTGATATATCTGTCATAAAGTTTAACATATGCTATTTTTAATAGTTCTAAATCACAGAACATGAATTGTTTCTTTCCATCAATCATCATATTATGTGCTCTTTGAACATCATTTTTATTAAATTTTGGATTATTTTTCCAATTTCTTACAATTACTTCATATTGCTCGAGTATATCGTTCTCAAATTTTCTAGTATAATTGAGATTTTCAATATTGAAGTCCAAATTTCTTTTTACTTTCGGATTATTTTCAATCTCTTTCATTTCGCCTAAATTTGCTCTAATTAAATATTCACTAGGTATATCAATCGCTGAATTTAACATGATTTTTTGCTTGTTAGGCAATCGGAAATATCTTAAGTCGCTATTGTTATCAGTTTGTTTGGGACTAGAATAGCTAAATCTTCTTTGATATTCTTTACTTTCATCGTAGTCAAACACGAGCATAAATCTATTGTATAAATTAGTTTTATCTATCCCAGGCAATATTTCCTTATTAAACATTGCAGTTGTGACATATTTTAATTTATTAGGATTAAGATAAATGTTTAATCTTTCAATATAACTATTAGAAATATCATCATCTGACCATACAACTTCTACAAGTGTTATTTTGATATTTTGCACTTTTAACTAATATCCGGGATTACGAGCACACCGGGCTACTCTCGGGTCACCTGGTACCACTAGCACATAAATGAGTGATATGTGCTCACTATTTATATATTATATTATTAAATTTAATATGATGCGATCACGAGAGAACATCTGTAACTCGGGTCACCTGGTACCACTAGCGTGCCTCGTAGGTAATATGCGTCCTATATTTATGTTATAATCAAGTCATGCATGTGTTAAAAATTGGGACAACTGGTGATTATGCGCCATTTTCTTTCTATAAAAAGAAGAAATTAGTTGGGGTTGATATTGATCTTGCAATCCATTTTGCAAAATTTGCTAATAAAAAAATTAAATTTATCAAAACTTCATGGCCAGCTTTAACGAGTGATGTAAAAGATAATAAATTTGACTTGGCACTTTCCGGAATTTGTCCCACAAATGATAGGAAGAAAATTGGGCTAGTTTCTAATAATATTTGCACATCATATAAAACTTTATTTATTAATAAAAAATGAAAAAATAAGATTAAAACATTACATGATATAAAAGTTAATAATTTAAAAATTATTGTTAATCCAGGTGGCACTAACCAAGTAATAGTTAATCAAAACTTTGAGAAAAAAAATATTTTGATTAACAATTCCAATGATAAGATTCCTAAAATTATTGACAGCGGGGGTGGTGATGTAATGGTTACAGACATTTGGGAATATAAATATTATGCAAAATTTTTAAAAAATATTTTCCAATTGAATAAAATTCGTTTTTCTAGTGATCATATGGTGTGTTTCACTAACAAAAATAATAGAGAAATTCTTAAATTATTTAATAAATTTTTAGTATCAATAAAGAAAAATGGATTTTTGCATAAAACTATAAAAAAATATTGTGCATAGTCTTATAAGTGTATCTATGATTTTATAAAGTCTGTTTGCCTAACCTAACTGATTTATATAATATTTATGAGATGATATATGCAGTAATTTTTGTCCCAGTTACCCTACTAATTATCGCAGTAATTATTGGCTGAAAAATGGGCAATAAACGTGTTAAAAAACATATTCGGGAAACTCCTTATCTAAATAGGCGACAAATGAAAGCAATTTTCAAGGCGATGGGCGTACAAATTACTGAACAACAAATGAACCAAATGGAGAACTCATTTAAAAAAGCCGGGGAGGATAAAGAATAATGAGCTTAACCGTTAGTATTATCTTAATGGTTACATTCTCTGTTGTTGGTATCTCTGTTGGTTTTTTCTTCACATATTACATGATTTGCAATAAGGGCAAAAAACAAGTTAAGCAACAAGTTGTATTTGGTTATGAACAAGCAAAATCAATGTATCTAATGTACAAAGGAAAAACCCCTACAGAACAACAAATTAATTCTATGATCGCTGCTTATAAGAATAATAAGTAACTTATAATTTTTATATTGTCCCTGTAGTTCAATGGATAGAACATGGGTTTCCTAAACTTAGGATG
>JAISZW010000085.1 GCA_031284445.1 Candidatus Methanovirga basalitermitum
TGTTGATTGTCTTGAGTATATTTGAATTTGTGCAAGTCTGGGGTAATTTAAGAGGAAAAAATGATCATGAAATGAATTTCTATATCCCTTTAGTGTTCCTTATTCAAGACAATCAACAATATTGATGCAATATGTTCTCCATTTTGTGCATATAAAAAAATTATATCATTAAAATACATTAGTACTATTCTCCTACAATAGTCTTAATTTATTTCAGTATTCTAAGTTATAGTGATCGACAGAATCTTTAATAAAAATAATAAAATTTTATTACAGTATATACAGACAATAAATCATTAATCGAGGAATATATAAAAAATTCCAATCCGAAAAATTAAGTCGAGTACTACATATACAATTAATTTTGCTAATTTAGTATTTAAATATTTCGATTATTATATGTTGTCAAAAAATGTGGCTATCTCTAAATTGCATGTTCACCTCAAATTTTTCCATAATTTTCATTATATTATAATCAAAATATAGATAGATTGTGATTTTATCTACAGTTTTATAAATCCTTTTTAAGTATATTGGAAGTCTTCAAATAATTCTCCAAAACATTATTATTAACCTGTTGTTAACTTATATAATTGTATGCATTGTAATTTGAAATCCTTTTAGTATTATAGGGTATTAGAAATTAAGTGAATTTCCAAGCATTATCCATGCTTATTTCATATCATAACTCATTTTACACATCTTTAAATCTAAAAGTACATTATAATTAGTCATGAAAATAAAAATAAATCTGGCATTAATTATTAATACTTGAGTATAAGATCATATAAATCAGCTGAATCTTGGACAAAATTTAGATAGATTTTTAAGGGCTTTATTCTGATAATAGTAGTTGAAATTTTATAAATATCAATGAATAGAATTATTAAAGCTTTAAAATAAAGAAAACTTCGTTTTATTCGCAAAGTGAATTTAGGAAAATCTTTGATTTTCCGTTTCTAGCTTAAAACAAGTTTTAAGTAAAGAAAGTCATAGACTTTCTAATTGAACAAGTTCAATAAAAAAAATCATAGATTTATTCACAAAGTGAATTTAGGAAAATCTTTGATTTTCCGTTTCTAACTTTAAAAAATTTCTAACTTTAAAAAATTTCTAACTTTAAAAAATAAAAAATTTTTTAAAAATGTTAAAAATGCTCATTAAAGATTTGGATTTTGTTTTAAAGTATTTTTACTACAAATTATTTTTTGCATATTAAACAAAGCTTAAATATTTATTTTTTAATTATATCAAAATTGGATATTAAGTATTTTAATTCAAATTCCAATATAAAAATGTACTTCTAAAAAACAGCACGATTAAAGCCTTAAAACATGGACGATGAGGGTTTGTTCATGCATAGATTTTTGTTAAAAATCTAACACCCTATAAAAATCTAACACCATATTTAGTATTATAGTCATTTGGAAAAGTCTGTCATTTTATAAAGTATTAATATCTAATATAATTTATTTAAATTTGATTTAAAGAATTTTATAATTATAATTAAGATCAATGATTGATAAACCATTATCACTATAATAAAATCCTTTAATTTTTAGAAAAGTTTAAGAAACGAGAAGTAAACTTCTCTAAGTTATCTCGTCTGCCCTTCGATAATAACGGAAAACAAGTTTTCCATGAATAGTTCTAAGTTTGTAGAAATTAAAAATAGAGTTTGATAAACAAGATCTTAAATAGAAATTTTAATCAAAATCCTTAAGTTGATTCATTGCATTAAGGTTATATATTTCAAATGACAAATTGCTAATTGGAGAACTTGAATTGTTAATTTTCATTTTTTAATATTAACTTTCTCCATTTATTTAATATTTTGTACTATTTCTGATAATAAATTTACCATGGAAATTTGGAGACACCCAAAAAAGGAGAAAACATATGGCTAAAAATATAAATGAACTTATTAGCGATTTAGATAATGATAATGAATTTATTCAAGAGGAATCAAAAACATTGCTTGAAAAAAAAGGAGCAGAAGCTGTAGAACCACTTGTAGATGCTTTATTGAATAATAAAAATAAAGACATTAAAATATTAGCTGCGAAAATATTAGGTAATATTGGTGATAAAAAAGCCATTAACCCCTTAATAGCCACATTAAGCAATCCTAATAAAATGGTGAGAAGAGAAGCATCAACTTCATTAATTAAAATGGGAAATGATGCAGTAGAACCTTTAATAACAGTTTTAGAAAATGAAGATTGGAGAATTAGAGGAGCTGCATCTTGGGTTTTAGGAAGTATTGGAGATAAGCGAGCTGTAGAACCACTTAAGGCTTTACTCAACGATGAAAGTGGGTATGTCAAATCAGGAGCTAAAAAATCTTTAGATACTCTTGAAAAGATAAGTTAGAGAATTTTTTTAGTGTATTGATTAAAGGCTGGATAGTGACTTTTTGTATAATTTTAGATTTTTAAATGCTTATTTGTCTAAGGAAGAGTTAAGTTTATCTTCTTCATCTAACGAAGCTAATAATTCGTTCCATGCTTCTAATGATTCTTTAGCTGTTTGATCATCTAAAATTTCAATAGCATATCCAGCATGAACGAGAATATACTTTCCTACTTCTACACCATCAACTAAATCTAACTTGACTTGAGTTTTCACTCCACCAAAGTCAACAAAACCTAAATTATTTTCTTTATCTAAATCTACAATTTCAGCAGGTGCTGCAATACACATAAACAATCATTCCTAATCATTTTTATAAGTTAGTTATATTTTTGAAATTAATAATCTAATACTTTATTTATTATTTAAAAATATATAAATTTTCAAAGTTTTAGAAATTTGTTCAATACAAATAAAAGTAGTTAAAATACAGATGTTTTGCTAATATCTAACTCAATATCTTTTAATTCATTAATATAATTATTTACAATAGTATCAACAAATCCAGCTATATTATTTGGATTGAAATATCTATTTTTTTCTTTATCTTTTAGTTGATAAAGCCCAATTACATCTACATCATCTGGACTTCCATCGTCAGTTAGATTGATACCCAAATGTATTTTAGTAGAACTTAAAGATACAGTAGCTATTGAGACGGTGAGCTTATATTTGCTTATATAAATATCATCCCCTTCTCTTAAAGTCTCAATTCCTTTTTTGGAAAGTTCTTCAGCTAAAATCATTACAAGTAATCTTTGACGAAGATAAGCAATCCTCAAATTCCCTGGTTGAATATCATAATGCTCAACAATACAATTAATTATTGCATCTGATTTTATATCTAAACCAAGATCTTCATAGTCCTTTAAATTATCATTTTTAATATTCATGGATCCAATCCATGTGATGATAGATGATCCTTTGATTTTAAATGTTTTAAATCCCCAATTAGGGTTAATTTGACTTCCATCATATTCAAAATTGTTATCTAAATGCTTATGAACTATCATTATTTTTATTTTTATTTTAATGTTATATATAATGTTTAATTAAAAATGAAGAATAAATCTGTTTATATGTTATAATCATAATATTAAATTAAAAATGAAGAATAAATCCATTAATATTTATTTTAATGTTATATTATAATGTTTAA